>CAYNGM010000173.1:0-2483 GCA_964396565.1 uncultured Anaerolineaceae bacterium
CAGCCGCATCCGCCATGGCCAACTCAGACGAGACCCGCAGGGCGTCATCCTCGTCGGGCGAAGTACCACGGGGCCACGGCTCGTCACCGAGGCGCTCGGGGTCGCCGGCTGCCGCCAGGGCCCGGATCTCGCCTGGCGACCTTGTCGCAAGGGCGTCCAGGAGCCCCTCGACAGCCCGCGTCCCGGGACCGTAGCGCGGTCGGCCGACGGCCGAGTCCCAGCCTCTGGTGAGGCGCTCGCGGACGCGCGTCGCCGTCGGGTCCCCGAGCAATTCGCCGAGCGCCTCGTCGAGGATGGTGTCGGCGAGCTTGCCGCTGATGGCATCCCGTACCTGGACAAGGGCGCGTGCGGTGACGGGGAGGCGCTCGAAGGCGGCGACCTCGGCCCGGTCCAGGCGGTCCTGCAGGTCGCTCGGGACGAACCTGCGCAGGGTTGCCAGGAAGGCGATCGGCGCCGGCTCGGCGAGGGCGAGACGGTCAAGGTCGTCCGAACCGAGGTGGCCGACACGCTCGATGACCGCAGCCGTCCGCTCCTCCGCGGTCGCCGGGCGGCGACGTGTAGATGGCGCCGGCCGGACTCCGCGCTCCGACGCATCCGGGGCACCATGCACCCCACTTCCCGGCGATCGAGGTCTGATGCCACGCTCACGGTCGTAGCGGCGTCTCAGCTCAGGGTCGGCCAACCAGTCGTGGGCGACGTTGAGGCGCTTGGCGAGCTCCAACGCCTCTGGCCCGGCGACGTCCGGGTGGTGACGGCGCAGGAGCGCACGCCAGGCCAGATCGATGGCCTCGGGACTGGCGTCCACCGGGACGCCCAGTCGGGCATAGAGGTCGTCGTCGGGCAGACGTTGGCGCGGTGGCATCAGAGCACGATCGTACTGGCTTCACGAGTGGCCACTCGGTATGCTCGCGACAGGACGCGCCGCCGGTCGGCGGCGACACGGGAGGGAGTGGGTCCAGTTGAGCTTCATCCGCAAGGCCCAGGAGGCGGCCGAGGCGGCCAAGGCGCGCGTCGAGGAGGCCGCGGCTGCTGCGTCGCGGACGGCCAATGACCCGTCCACCCAGGAGAAGATCAATCGGACCCTTGCCGGAGCGGGCCAACGTTCACGTGAGGCGGTCGGACTCGCCCGTCGTGGCGTCAACACCGTCATCGAGCGCATCGACCCGGCGGTCCTTGCCGACCTCGTCATCAAGGCCACGGCGCTCCAGGAGATGACCAACAGCGCGCTCCGTCAGAAGGGCTCGCCGTACCGCATCTCCGAGATCTCGATCGCCGCGTCCATCCCACCGGGGGTCACCTTCGCGATCGGCCGCATCGACGACCAGGTCGAGCAGATCGACGGACAGGTCCGCACCTCCGAGGAGATCATCGAGGCCGCGCCCGAGTCGGACGAGGTCGTCCTCGCGCTCGACGGGGCGATGCTCGACAGCGCGACGGTGGACGCGTTCGCGGAGGCCGCAGCGCTCCCGGGAACCGACCCGACTCACAGCTCCGGCGAGCACTCCTGACGGCGCGCCGGACGATATCTCGTCGGCCCGCGATCTCAACCTCGTCGGCCCGCGATCGCAACGACCCGCCGGGCGCCGCGACCCGCCGGGCGCCGCGACCCGCCGGGCGCGGATCAGCCGGTCGTTGGAGCGAACCCTTCGACCAGCAGACGCTCGACCTCCTCGATCGGACGCGTGCCGCGCTCGCCGGTCGCACGCTCGGTCACCTCGACACCGCCCGCCGCGAGCGAACGCGGCGAGACCGTCAGGATCCAGGGCATCCCGAGCAGTTCGGCATCGGTGAACTTGACCCCAGGCGATTCGTCACGATCGTCCCACAGGATCTCGTGACGGGGGCCGGCTTGTGCGGCGAGCGCGTGGAGCCGTTCGGCCAGTTCCGTGACCCGTGGCTCCTTGGCTGCACCGATGGACACGAGGTGGGCGGCATAGGGGGCGACCTCGGCCGGCCAGACGATGCCCTTCTCGTCATGGTGCGCCTCCACGACGCAGGCAAGATTGCGTCCGAGGCCGATCCCGTACGAGCCCATGACCACCGGATGACGTTCGCCGTCCTCGCCCAGGTAGTAGGCACCCAGGGATGTCGCGAAGTCGGTGCCGAGCTTGAAGATGTTGCCGACCTCGATGCCGTTGCGAAGCCTGACGGGCCCCCCGCAGCGCGGGCACGGATCGCCTTCGCGGGCACTTGTGATGTCGGCGACGACGTCGGGCGTGTAGTCACGCGGGACGTTGACGTTGCGGATGTGCCACCCGACGCGGTTGGCCCCCGCGACGAGGTTCGGTGAACGCGGCACGAGTTCGTCAACGGCGATCACCGCGTCGCGTGCCCCGATGGGCGAGCCGTAGCCGGCCTCCATGCCACGGGCCTTGATCTCCTCGACCGTGGCCGGGCGCAACCCGCCGATGGCGCGCACCGCGTTGGACAGCTTCGTCTCCTCGACGTCGAAATCGCCGCGGACGATGGCCACCACGAACCGG
>CAYNGM010000173.1:2583-5132 GCA_964396565.1 uncultured Anaerolineaceae bacterium
CCGAAGTCGTTGACGACCATGAACTCGAGCGCCTCGCTACCACCCATGATCCCGACGTCCGCCCCGACCCCGACGGTGTCCAGGCCGAGCCGTTCGAAGATCCGCTCGTAGGCGATCCGATGCGCCTCGTAGCTGGCATCGAGACCGTCGTGGTCGCGATCGCAGCTGTAGGAGTCCTTCATGACGAACTCGCGGACGCGGATCAGCCCACCCCGGCTGCGCGGCTCGTCGCGGAACTTCGTCTGGAAGTGGTAGACGATCATGGGCAACTGGCGATACGACTTGACGATGTCCTTGAGGAGCAGCGCGACGACCTCCTCGTGAGTCATCGCCAGGACCATGTCCCGTTCGCCGCGGTCCTGGAAGCGGACCATCTCCGGGCCGATCTTGAAGTAGCGACCGCTGTCCTTCCAGATCTCGGCCGGATGGACCACCGGCATCTCCATCTCCTGGCCGCCGATCCGGTCGATCTCCTCGCGGATCACCTGCTCGACGCGGTCGGTCGCCCGTTTGCCCAAGGGCAGCAGCGAGTAGATGCCCGATCCGAGCTGACGGACATAGCCGGCGCGCAGCAGCAGTCGATGCGACGGCATCTCCGCTTCGGATGGGTCGTCGCGCAGGGTGGTGAAGAAGAGGGTCGAAAGTCGCATGGCCGGACAAGGATAGCGGCGCTCACGTCGGGTGACCAAAGCCTCATCCGCGACGGACGATGCCAAGACACCGCACAATATGCATGCTCACCGTCGCCGCCCCGTCGTCAACCCGTGCCCGGAGTGCGCCACGCTACGTGGAAGCCGTAACGATCTCGCTGGTCATCGTGATCGCGCTGGCGGTCATCTTCGACTACATCAACGGATTCCACGACACTGCGAACGCGATCGCGACGTCGGTCGCGACCAGGGCACTCAGCCCGCGGACCGCCGTCCTGATGGCCGCGGCGTTCAACTTCATCGGGGCGTTCGCGGGCACCGCGGTGGCCAAGACCATCGGCTCCGGGCTGGTCGACGAGGCGACCACGACCCAGTCGATCGTGATGGCGGCCCTGGTCGGTGCGATCACCTGGAACCTCATCACGTGGTACTTCGGCATCCCGAGTTCGAGCTCCCAGGCGCTGATCGGCGGTCTGATCGGGGCGACCATCGTGGGCGTCGGCTGGGATGCTCTAAACATCGACGGGATCGTCCACAAGGTCCTCATCCCGATGGTGACCTCGCCGCTCATCGGGTTCGTCGTGGCGTTCGTCCTGATGCTCGCCATGTACTGGCTCTTCCATCGCGCCAAGCGCAAGCCGATGGCGCGCATCTTCCGTCGCCTGCAGGTCATCTCGGCCGGCTACATGGCCTTCGCCCATGGCAGCAACGACGCCCAGAAGACGATGGGCATCATCACCCTCGCCCTCTTCTCGGCTGGCGTCATCGCCACCAACGACGTGCCGCCATGGGTCATCGTCGTGTCAGCGACGGCGCTCTCGCTCGGCACCGCGGTCGGCGGCTGGCGGATCATGCACACGATGGGCCAGCGCGTGGTCGAGCTCGAGCCGGTCCATGGCTTCGCTGCGGAGACGACGGCCGCCACCGTCCTCGTAACCACGGCGCATCTCGGTATCCCGGTCTCGACCACCCACATCATCTCCAGCGCGATCATGGGCGTCGGGTCTGCCCGCGGCGCAAAGGGCGTCCGCTGGGGTGTGGCCCGGCGGATCCTCTTCGCCTGGGTCGTCACCATCCCCATGTCCGGGGCGGTCGCCGCGGCCGCCTGGCTCGTCCTCGCCCTCGCGGGCCTGCATTGACCGACCCAACCGATCAGGAGCGACTCTGATGACCTTTCGACTGCTCCCCAAGGACGTCCGCTTCTTCGAGCTGTTCGTAGCCGACGGTGAGAACCTCCAGTCGGCCGCGAACCGGCTCCAGACGATGACCGAGACGTACACCGACATCGATTCCCACATCGCCGAGATCCAGCGGCTCGAGAAGGAGGGCGACCGGATCGACACCGAGATCGCCCAGAAGCTCGAGGACGCCTTCGTCACGCCATACGACCGCGAGGACATCCACGAGTTGACGGTCCGCCTGGACGATGTCGTCGACTCCATCCAGGCCGTGGCTGAGTCGTACTCGATCTACGACATCTCGGAGCCGACCTTCGAGGCCCGCGAACTCGCCAAGATCCTCGCCCAGCAGGCGATAGAACTGACCCAGGCCCTGCGCAAGCTGGACGGGCTGAAGGGCCTCGATCCGCATCTGGCGCGCGTCCACGACCTCGAGCACCAAGCCGACACGCTGTCACGTGCGGCGATCGGCCGGCTGTTCCGCGAGGAGACCGATGCGATCACGGTCATCAAGTGGCGGGATATCTATCGCGAACTGGAGAATGCGATCGATGCCGCTGAGGACGCCGCCGAGGCGATCGAGCGGATGTATCACAAGGCGACCTGAAGTCGGTCTGGGCGGACGGTCTCGGCGGACGGTCTGGGGAGACGGTCTGGGCGGACGGCCTCGATCGTGCCCGGACTCGCGGGCGGACTGAGCGGACGGTCTGGGCGGACGGTC
>CAYNGM010000174.1:0-5130 GCA_964396565.1 uncultured Anaerolineaceae bacterium
GCCCGGTCGTCGTGACGCACGCCACGTAGTGCCCGGCCTCGACGTGGATGTGCCAGTAGGGACTCACGGTCGCCACCGCGGGCGGTCGCCCGGAGTCCACGGACCATCGAGGTCGCTGTCGGGACCAAGCCACCAGTCGATGAGCGCGAACGCCCCGAAGACGACGACTCCGAGGACGGCCATGACGAGGATATAGGTCACGCCGCGCCGCCAGTCAGGTCCTTCGCGCGCAGCGATCGTCGCCGCCACTCGGGGATGAACCCGACACCATCGCTGCGGCGGATGTCCATGCCCATCGTCTGCAGCGCGTCGAAGCAGACGTAGCAGACCTCGCGGTCGAGCGGCGAGCCGCTGCCGTAGATGCGGACCGGGACCGTCGCCTCGCGGAGGCGGCAGTTGTGGCAACGCGTCATCGCGCGGCCTCGATCCGGATGCGCTGCTGGAGCGTCACGACGGACCAGTGGTCCCCGAGCGCCTGCGCGCGGCGCAGCTTGCGGATGAGGATGTCCATGTATCGCGTCATCGCGGATCCTCCCTCTTGTTCTGCTGACGATACCGCTCGACCTCGTCATCGGTCACGTACCAGGTCCGGCCCATCTTGCGGGCGCGGAGCTTCCGGTTCTTGATCTGATGGCGGAGCGTCGAGGGCGCGAGGCCCAGCCGCTCGGCGGCTTCGGGTAACGTCATGCCCATACGATACACCGAACGCGTACACGCTGTCAACCCCTGACTTTCGTACCAGACACAGAAAGACCCGGCCCGCCCGCCGAAGCGAGGGGCCGGGCTTTGGCCGATGAGCGGGCCGCTGTCACGCCCCGAGGTAGTGCATCCAGAACTCGGGCGAGCGGTTGCCCTGCGCGTCGATGGTCCGCGTCCCGCCTGACGTCTGGTACGCGATCAACTCGACGAAGTCGCCGACTGCCAGCGCGTAATCTGCGGAGCAATGGTGGCCGAGTGTCTGTGCGACAGCGGCGAAGCGACCTTCCGAGATGTCGGTCGAACCGTTCAGGCGGATGAAGATAGCCCGCTCGCCCGTGGTGTTCGTGCCGGCCCACTCGAACGAGCCGCCGATGTGGTAGTACCCACCTTTGCCGGACGGCACCGTCAAGCGCGAGTTGTTGCTGCTCGTGTCGTGGAAGGCGTGCGTGTCGTACCGCTCGCTATTGAACGCGAGCGCCGTGACACTGCCGGTCCCGGCCGTCTGTGTCGTGTTGTGGTAGACGCGGACGCCGACGAAACCTGGCACGCCACCGACGAACGGCCCGACCGTCGAGTTCGACGAGCGCGCATAGATGCCATCCATGCCGGCGTACAACTTCCAGTTGTCGTTCGTCGGAGCGGTGGGCGCGCTGGTCACGCCGTCGAGGATGAGTTTCGGGAAGATGTTGTCGCTGGCCTTGGTCACAGTGTCGAGCTCCTAGTCGCTGTAGATGAGATCGTCTTCGGCTTCGTTCTGGAGTAGGTCTGCGAAGACGAGCGGAGTGCCCGCTGGCGTATCAGAGATGAGGATCTCCCCGCCGCTTGAAGCCGGCAGGGTCGCCGCCGTATGACTGTGCGAGTCGTCGGATACGGACGGGTTCGGGTAGGTGCCCGATAGGTCGCCGCCCGCCGTGTCGCCCTCGCGCATGAGGGTCGTGACGGTCCCGCCGCTACTCCGCGTCGTCGGCTTTCCGGTCGCACTCGCGGCGTACAGGCTGAACCCGCTCGAGGGGTTCGTTGACGGGTCCGTCCCGGTCGGGATGTCGACGACGTTGGCGAGCTTCCATCGCTTCGCAAGCGCGCCGTGGAGCGAGAGGCCGCTGCCGCCGTTGATGTTCAGGGTGCTCGAGGGTCCAGACGTCCACTCAGTGACATGCCACCCGATATGGCCGCGGCCGTAGTTCGACCCGTCGTCGATGTCGTAGACGTTGGCCCACGCTGCGGCGACGCTGTCCTCGTGTTCGATGCCGAACATCCCGATCCAGACCCACCGGTTGTCACCGGAGAAGACCAGACCGGTCGGGCAGAAGAAGACCTCGATGCGCCCGATGTAGTTGGCGTGGCGCAGCAGACCGCCGGTATCGACCTCACCCTTGAAGTCGACGGCGCGCCGGCAGAAGCCGATCCAGATGCCGAGCGCCGTGAACTGCTCGCCGGGGCGGATGCCGGTGTAGTAGCCCTGGACGTTGAGTCCGTCACCACCGGAGGCGAGGTCGTCGTAGCCGCGCGGGAAGTCGATACCGATGGCGTTCGAGTGCGACGGCACGGTCCAGTCGGTCGGGATCGCGAAGTCGGTCGCCCACTCGACCGAGACGGTCAGGTTCGTGTACCGCACGCCGCCGCCCTTGGTCGCGTCGATGGCGGTCAGCTTCGGATCCGCGTGCGCGCGGATCTCGATGTTCTCGAAGTACAGGATCGACCAGTTCAGCGTGAGCGAGTCGTGAGTGCCCAGTGAGATGATGGCCGGGTTGCCGCTGATGGTCCCGTCCCACGAGGAGCGCAGGACCGACGACGCGTCCGTGCCTTCGTAGTTCCCGTAACCCGGTGTCGCGCCGAGGAAGCGGTAGACGATGGCCCCGTCCGCGCGGACGACGTCCCGTTGCGGGATCTCTAACTGGCTGTTGTAGGTGCCCGTATCCTGCAACGCGCCGTCAAGCTGGTAGATGCCAGCCGGGAAGTAGATGGTCCCACCGCCAGCCGCGAAGCAAGCGTCGATAGCGGCCTGGATGGACGACGTGTCGTCCGTTGAGCCATCGTGTACGGCTCCGTAGTCCTCGACGTTGAACCAGCCGAGGTCGGCGAAGGTCGCGCCTGACCCACCGGCCGCGCCCGAGATCGTCAGCGTGTTCGAGGATACGCCGAACGTGATGTTGGGACCGTTCTGGAAGTTGACGAACGGCCCGAGGATGGCGTTTGACGTGTTCGAGAAGATGCGCGCGACGTTTGAGCCCCACGCCCATGTGTTAGACCCGGTCGATGTCGGCACCTGGCCGGAGCCCGGGAACTGCCCGTCCTGGCCGGTGCTGTCGATGATCCCGCCGCCCGAGCCGAGCGCCGCCGTATCGCCCAGCGCGAACGGCCGGATGATCTTCGTGACCCTCATGCCAGCGTCCCCGTGATGACGACTCGGTTCGCGAATGATCCGGAACCGGCTGGGACCAGCGGGAACTGGCCGGACAGCGACAGGTCGCCCGAGTACGAGAACTTGATGATGTCACCCGGTACGACCGCGAGGCCACTGACCGTAGCCGTCACGCTCGGGGACCAATATGACCCCGACGAAAGGACCGTGGTCGCCGACCCGCTGCCGACGATCGCGCCGTTCAGAAGGATCGAGAAAGTCGCGATGCGGCTGCCGGCGGCGAACACTTCGGCGAAGCTGCACGTAAACGTGATGTCAAGCGTCCCCGTCCCGCCGACGTCCACCTGCGTCCAGAAGCCGAGGGCCTCGGTCTTGGACAGGAGGCCCACGGTCGGGTCGCTGGCGTAGCCCGAGCCCGGGTCGTCGCCGGACGACTCGAAGTGGATGATGTTCGACCGACTCCCGGTGTCCGTGTTCTTCGGCTGGTACAGGACGAGCCGAGCGGCGGACCCTTCGGCGGGCGGGACGGTCGTCACGGAGTCGCCGGCCGATAGCTCGAGGAGGATCCGGTACTCGTTGCTCGTGTCGTCGCTCAGCTGCTGGACGGTCCGGTTCAGGACGCGCAGCCAGGTGAACGTCTCATAGCCCGGGAGATGCGTCGCCTTGAACTGGACGAGCATTCCCTCGCGCAGATGGTTGACCTTTGCGGCCGGGACGATGATCGACGTCGAGATGACGTCTTCCTCGGTGTCGAGGTCATCGAGGTAGCGGTTGGCGCGCGCGGTCGCCTGCGCGGCCGACTTGATGTTCTGCGCGTACATCGCCACGTCGCGCTGCGCGAACGTGTTGTAGGTGGCCGTCCGCTGGACGTAGGTGTTGCCGCCATCCCACGGCAGATAGACACCCGAGTAGACGCGCGACGGGTCACGGGTCAGCGTCGTGTCCGCGCTGATCGCGAACGTGTTGCCGCCGGATGGACTGTCGATGTCGTCCAGGAAGTTCGACAGGCGCAGCATGGACACATAGAGCTCGGAGCCCGAGTGGTCGTACCACGCCCCGAAGTATCCCCACGGGTCCTCGGCGCTGATGGTCTCGCCCCAGTACGAGACGTAGAAGTTCTTGCCGGACGCCTGGCAGCAGTCGTTGACGACTTGGCCGAACGACTGGCCGCGATAGTCGACGGCGTCCATCGCGACGCCGTTCTCCTGCGACACGTAGAGCGTCGAGTCGATCCGGCTGGCCTCGTTCGTCCCGAGGAGCCAGTTCATCCGGGCGACGTCCGTCTCGGCCGGCCGCTTCGCATCGTTGCCGAGCATGATGCGGCGCTCGACGACGGTATTGACGTCGGTGAGCGTGACCTCCCAGACGCGTGATGCGCCGGTCAGTTCGGACTCGCCGCGCTTGACCTTGCGCTCGGCCGTGTAGCCGACATAGACGAACTGGTTAGACGCCGCCGCGACCGCGTCCTCCTTGATCCCGAAGACGCGATGCCCCGTGATGTCGAGGTCGCCGGTCGGGTCGTGTATGAACAGGGACGACGTGCCGACTGACGCCTCCTCGGCGTTCTGCGTGACGGACAGGTCAGCGAACCGGAACCGTCCGGCGTCGTACTCGGTGACGACGCCATCGTGGGATCGGATGTAGAACCGCAGGCCCATCTAGTGGACCCCGCCGCGTCCGCTATCGGTCCAGTCCGCATTACGCGACCCGTTCGGGTTGCCGTAGCGGCGGCGGCGCTCATTGGTCGTGGTCACGCTGTTCCCGCTGACGTTGACGGTGATGTTCGGTCGCGTGGCGTACAGCGCGCCGATGAGCGCGCCGGTCTGCGTGGCGGTCGATGAGCGGGTCGTCATCGACATCATCAGCGCGCCCTTGGCGGTCTCGCGCTTGGTGTCGAGCTGCGCGATCTGCTGGAGCTTGCCCGATGAGATGACCTGCGACTTGACGCTCTTGGTCGAGGCGATGATGTCGGAGAGCTTCTGCTCGCCCTTGTCGCTCTTGCCGGGGGCCGCACTATGGGCGACGGGTCCGGGTACGCCCTTGCCGGTCCCGGCGGTCTGCTTGGCGGC
>CAYNGM010000175.1:0-3781 GCA_964396565.1 uncultured Anaerolineaceae bacterium
AGCACAGCGCTCGAGTCGGCCATCGCGGTGAACGTGAGGGAGAGCACCGCCAGCATGATCCCGCCGGCGAACGCAAGGCCGAAGGACAGGCCGAAGTTGCCCGCAGCTGAATTGACCCCGGCTGCCTCGCTGACCCGCTCCTCGGAGATGGGCGCCAGCGTGTAGTTGTTCAGCTGGCTAACCAGCAGCCCGAGACCCGACCCGGCGATGACCAGCGGCACGAACAGGTACCAACCGGCATCGATCCGCGGAACCAGCGGTATCGCGATGGCGATGCCGATCACCAGCAGCATGAAGCCGTCGCGGACCACGGCTGCCGCCCGACGCTTGCCGGCCCTGCGCCCCGCGAGCAGGGCGACGACGAACATGCTCAGTGACAGGGGAGCGATCGACAGACCGGCCTGCAGCGCGTTGTACTCGAGGACCATCTGCAGGAAGATCGGCAGGGCGATCATCGCGCCGCCGAGGGCGATCTGCTGGAACATCTGCTGGGTGATCCCGAGGCGGAAGTACGGCGAGCGGAACAGGTCCGGATCCAGTAGTGCAAGGGCGCCCTGGCGCTTGCGTCGGATGAGCCACCAGGCGAGTCCGCCGAGGGCGACGGCCCCGCTGGCCATGAGCGCCAGGACGGCCTCGCCGCCCTCCTGCCAGACCAGGATCCCCAGGACGATCCCGCCCATGCCGATGACCGAGAGAACGGCCCCGACAAGGTCGATCCCACGCGGTCCGGTGTAGGGCGTGTCCTTGACCAGCCTGATGCCGGACAGGACGATCCCGATGATGACGACCTCGAGCAGGAAGCCGACGCGCCACGACAGGAAGGTGGTGACGAAGCCACCGATCAGCGGTCCGACGGCGGCCCCGATCGCCGCCGACGCCCCGACGAGGGCATAGGCCTTCTTCTGCGCCGCTCCCTCGAAGTTGCCGTGGATGAGCGACTGCATCGCGGGCAGCAGCAGCGACGCTCCGAGACCACCCAGGATGGCCCAGAACACGATGACAGCGGTCAGGCCCTGGGCGAGGGTCATCGCGCTCGCCCCGATCGCGTAGCCGAGCAGGCCCAGTACGTACGCGCGCTTGCGGCCGATGAGGTCGCCGACCTTGCTGTTGATGAGGATGAACGCGGCCGACACCAGCGCTTCGAGCGCGATGGCGCCCTGCACTGCGCTGGCGGTGGTGTTCAGGTCGCCGATGACCGCGGAGATCGACACGTTCATCAGCGACGTGTCGACCACGAGCACGAACATCGCCATGGCCAGCAGGAGCATCAGGCGGCGGTTCGCCGGTTCCTCCACCTCGGCGTCGCGTTCTGGTTCGCTGGTCAATGGTGCTCCTTGGGGCCGGTCGTCATCTTCGCAGCCTTCGGTGGGTGACGGCGGGGTGATGTCGGTGAGGGCCCTGGTGGCCGTCGTGCGGGTCGTCGCCGTCGACGACGGCGGTGGTGGTCAGATCCACTTCTCGATCCTTGCCGGGATCGGTCGCCAAGCACCGCCATCTGCTCGACCGGACCGTCGCATGAGCCATCCGGCCGACCTCTACACTTCTTCCAACTCGGAGTTGCGAGGTTGTACGAGGGGGTCTGGGAAGTTCGGCAGCGCGAAAGCCCAGCTCAGAGGTACTGCACGAGACGTCGGTGCGACGGCACAGTCGTGGGGCGGGCAGCGCGGCACCGTGCTGAGGTCGCCGCGACCAGTTGGCCTTTCGTCATGGCGGACGGTGATCTCAGGTGGGGTCGACCGGTTCAACCTGGATGAGCGCGGCTGGCCGGCTCCGCGGCCCGGCAGCGGGTGGGGTGTTCGCGTTGGATATAGCGCCGTCCGCCGGGTCCGGCGGTGAGACCGTGGAGCAGGATGCTGGCGGCAACGGTCAGGGCCACGGCGGCGACGGCGCGTCTGGTGGTGTCGTCGGTGTCGCCGAACTCTTCGATGGCGAGCAGGGCGAACCACGAAGGTGAGGATCTGGCTGATTCCCTGGGGTCTGCTGCACGATCCCTGGCTCATATCGGTCTCCTTGGTTCGTGGCGCAGTCGGATGGCGAACCAGGCGCGGACTGGATCTGACGACGCGGCCGACGAGAGGATCAGAACTCAGGATCCGGATACTCGGGTTCTTCGCCGTTGGTGAAGGCAAGGATTCCCTGGACGCGGTCGGCGTGGACGACCGAGCGCCAGTGCTCGTCCATCATGATCGCGATCGCCTGCTCGACCGGTTCGCCCTGTCCGTTCTGGACGGCGCGCTTGACCGCCTGGACCGCGGTGGGTGAGTTGTCGGCGATCTTCTCCGCGATGTCGAGCGCTGCGCTCATGAGCTCGTCGCGAGGATGAATCGAGTTGACCATTCCGAGCCGGTGCGCCTCCCGGGCGGTGATCGGCTCTCCCGTCATCAGCATCTGCATGGCCATCCCCGGCGGAAGGAACCGCGGCAGGAAGACGGGCGAGCCGCCTCCGGCACTCAAGCCGACCATTGCTTCGGGCTGGCCGAAGAGCGCGTCTTCGGAGGCGATGATGAAGTCGGTGCTGATGGCCATCTCGCATCCGCCGCCGTAGGCCATCCCATTGACAGCGGTGAAGATCGGCCTGCGCAGCTGGCGCAAGTTGTAGAGCACGCGATCGAAGACCTGGCGCTGGCGCAGCCATTCCTCCTTCGTCATCTCCTTGCGTTCGTACAGGTCACCGCCCACAGAGAAGGCGCGGACGCCGGCCCCGGTCAGGATCGCTACGCGCACGGAGGGGCGGGCGGCAATGGTCTCGAGGACTTCGATCAGCTGGGCCGCCAACGCTGTCGTGACGGCGTTATCGGCATGCGGGCGGTTGAGGGTGATGACCGCGACACGGCCGCCGGAGACGTACTCGGTCAGCACGAGCTGATCGGGCTCGGGTTCGTCCGCGGGCGGGCGGTAGCCAAGTCGCCGCATTCGTGTCTGTGGGCTGTCTGCCACGTTCTTCTCCATTGGTCTCGTCTGCGGCGGCGTGTGAGGTGCTGCATGTATCACTCGGGGGCGGTGGGCCAGGGGATTGCGCCGATGCGGCGCTGTATCTCCGTCAGGTCGTCCCGGAGCATCTTCACCGGCAGACCCGAGAGACCCGTAGAGCGGACAAGGTGGTCCTCGAAGAGACGCCATCCGATGCTGATCGCGGTCACCTGTGCGGCGCGCACTTTTGCCGTCTCGGAATCGAGGTCGTTCTCGCTCTCGAGCGTGGACGCGAGGTTGAGGATGGGGTCGGGCCCGTCGGCGGGGGCGGGGATGGCGCGGGTGCTGTAATAGCTGAGGAGGCAGATCCAACGGCCGAGGTTGGACTGGCGTCCGTGGTCGAGCTGGCCGAGCGGCTTCGCCTCGAGCTCGGCGACCAGCGTTGAGCTGACGCTGCGGTACACCTCGTCGATCAGTTCGTCTCGCACCCCGACATAGCGGCGTATGAGGCCGACGTCGACGTCGGCGCCTTCCGCTATGTCGCGGAGCGACACCTTGCTCACGCCTTGCTCGGCGAACAGGCGTGCAGCAGCGTCGAGGACCGCCGACCGAACTTGTTCAGGCCCCACTGGTGCCCCGGGAGGCCGTTTCGGGCCACGCGGCGCGGGCCGGCCGGGTGACCCTCGCCGGTGACCCTCCGTGTTCGACATTGGGGCCGCGCGTTTCGGATCTGTCATGGACTCACCTTCGGTACCGTTTGACGGGCGACGCCCCTTGGATGCGGATGATGTGTGGTGCCTGTCCCTTTGGGTGGGTCAGAACGGGGTCGGGACCTGACGCAGCGGGAGGTCGGGCTGCACGTAGCCGCGAG
>CAYNGM010000175.1:3791-5087 GCA_964396565.1 uncultured Anaerolineaceae bacterium
CGTGTAGCAGCTGCTGATCCGTTCGCTGGACCGGTCGGGGTCCGGGAGGGGTTGCGGACGGCGAGGTAGCTCGCCAGGTCGAGCGCACAGAAGACGAGTCCCGCGGCTGGGGCCGGGTGCCCGCGCTCAGCGCGGGTGCTGGCCGCTCCTTCTCGATGGCATCCACCTGGGTCCTCCTCAATCAGGGGAGGACCGCTGCCGCCGGCGGTTACCGGGGCAGCGGTCCCCAGGACTAACCGAGCCGGGTGGTGGTGGCGTCGAGGTCGGAGCCGACAGGCAGCTTGGCCATGGTGCGCTTGGTCCACTCGTCTTCGAGCAGTTCCTTGGCGGCCTGCTCGAGGAACTCCGGGGCCGCCCACTCGTGGACATCGAAGTCGTTCTTGATGTACCCGTGGCTGAACATGAAGTCCTTGCCGATCTCGATCGACGCCATGTTCTGGGGCGACAGGTTCGGGACCAGGTCCATGTCCTTGATGCCCCGGTACGTGTCCTCGACGTCGATGTAGAAGGTCTGCTTGTCGAGGATGGCGGCCGCGGCGTGCTTGTGCTCGTTGGCCCAACGTCCGACCTTGATCTGGCCCTTCATGAAGGCGATGACCAGCTCGGGGTGCTGCTCGGCCATCTCGACGGTGCAGGTGATCACCGCCGGGATGTTGGCGACCTGAAGGGTCCAGTCTGGATGCAGCGACAGGTCCTCGATGGACTTGAACTTCCCGGTGGCCTCCTGCAGGTGCTGGAAGGGCTTGCTCTGTGTGTAGATGGCGTCAACGGTGCCGTCCTCGAGGGCCTTCTCGAGCGGGCGGAACGCCAGGTCGTACTTGTGGTTGCGCTTGAGCCACAACTCCGACGGGTTGTTCATCGGGTCGAGCATCGCCGGGTTGTCGTACCAGTCGTCGGGGTACGGGAACTCGACGATCTCGACGTCATCGCGGGTCATGCCGTTGATGCGGAGCATGAGCTCGATGCCCTGTTCCTCCTGGATGCGCCACCAGTCGTTCTTGATCGTGTTCAGGCTCTTGGTGAGCCCGATCTTCTTCCCCTTGAGCTCCACCATCCGGTAGATGTCGTCGCGAGAGCGCACCAGCATGGCCCCGCCCTCATGGGGGGCGTGGGTCGAGCCGAGCAGGACGGTGCGGCGCAGGTCGGCGTGAACGTGGATCGGCGGGAACAGTCCGCCGAAGCGGATCAGGTTGTCCAGGTTGTGGATGTAGTGCGGGTACCAGTTGTTCTCCCGGCGCGACCGCAAGAAGGCGTACTCCACGCCGATCTTCTTGTACTCCTCACGAGTCCAGCCCA
>CAYNGM010000176.1:0-5034 GCA_964396565.1 uncultured Anaerolineaceae bacterium
TCACAGAGAACCTGCGGCGCATCGTCGGCGGCCGCGCCGGCGCATTGTTCAAGTACTTCCGCGACACCGCGACCGTCACCGACAAGCTCGACGTCGCTGTCCTCGACGAGGCACATCGGATCCGGACGATAAGCACCAGCCGCTTCACGCCCGCCGTCAATCGCACTGGCAAGGCGCAGATCGACGACATCCTCGACGCGAGCCGCACGACCGTCTTCTTCATCGATGACCTGCAGGTCGTCCGACCGGGCGAGGTCGGCAGTACCGACCTGATTCGCGAGTCGGCCGCGAAGCGCGGCATCGAGGTCCGCGATTTCAAGCTCGAGGCGCAGTTCCGCTCGAACGGCTCCGACTCGTTCATCCAATGGGTCGACAACACGCTCGAGCTCGACCGAACGCCGCAGGTCCTATGGTCGATGGACGACGACTTCGACTTCCGGATCGTCGGCAACGTCCGCGAGCTGGAGCGACTGATTCGCCTGCGGGCATGGGAGGGGTCGAGCGCTCGGCTAGTCGCCGGCTTCTGCTGGCCCTGGTCCGATCCCGACGACGCCGGCCAGCTCGAGCCCGACGTCAGGGTGGGGGACTGGTCGATGCCGTGGAACGCCAAGGCCGATGCCCGGCGCCTCGGTCCCGGCATCCCAAAGTCCGACTTCTGGGCCAGCGATCCGGGCGGTATCGAGCAGGTCGGCTGCGTCTACACCGCGCAGGGTTTCGAGTTCGACTCCGTCGGCGTGATTGTCGGCCCAGACCTCGTGTACCGGCCGATGGAAGGGGGATGGGCCGGCCAGCCCGAGCAGTCCCACGACCGCGTCGTCCGCCGCGGCGTCTCCGCGGCCGACTTCACCCGCTACGTCAAGAGCACCTACCGCGTCCTGCTCACACGCGGCCTCCGCGGTTGCTACGTCTACTTCATGGATGCCCAGACGCGCGATTTCTTCCTAAGTCGAACCGAGCGGACATCCAGTAGTGCGAAACAGGCGGCCGAGACTCCCCACCCATACGACCTCACCTGAAGGGCTTGCTGAGCCCGACACATCTAATCTCCAGTTCGACTCCGCGTCTCCAGACATAACTCACCTTATCGGCAGTAGCGGGTTCTCGAGCGTGGAAGGGCTGACAACGATCGTCGCAACACTCCACGACCCAGGGTCCGATCTGATCCTCGCAAGTCATGAAACTCCAGACGCTGGCTCTGCGCGGGTGCCGGTCCAGAGAATCTCCCTGACCCGACCGAAGTTCCGCGGTAGTCCACCCGGACTCATCCAGACGTTCGATAGACACGAGGGCCGGGAGTTGGTGTCCATCGCTCCCCAGACAGGGGGCCGGTGGCATCACCAGGACCAGATGCAATCGTTTGTATCGAGTCTGGCTACGCTCGCTGCGGGCTACGGCAGGGTCGTCTGACCCTGATCCCGACACAGCAGCCTCCAGACGAGTCTCTGGTGACCAGGGCGCAACTTCAGTTGATCATCCCGGCGGCGTCGGGACCGTGACAGAGACGTGGACGCTCCGTGCCGCCGTCCGTGACCGACGCGATCAGCATGGATCGACGATCACGGACCTTTCACGCTACGCCTTCCTTCGAGGGTCGGTCGCGTGTCCGCGGTCGCGCTCCACCCAGGGCCCGATCCGGTCTTCCCAGTGAGCCTCGTGGAACATCGCGAGCCGTCCGTCCGAGCCCGCATCGAGGATCCCGGGGATCGTCGCCCCATCCGACTCCTGACCAAGCACGACGGCCTCGCCGGCCTCGATCGGCTCGCCACACACCTCGCAGTCGAACGCTTCGGTCGTCATATCGTTGCTCCACTGTGGTAGTCGCTGGCCTCGAACAGGTGCCTGTCCGGGTAGCGGACGAAGGACCGCGTCGCGCGTCCGCAGGTCATCGTCGACTCCGGCCTGTCGCAACGTCAACGCGCGTGCCGCGCCCGTCACGGCCAGCGGTCTCCCCTTCCCCACCCGCACGACGCCTCGGCAACCGCCCGGCATCGACCAACGAGCGACGGATGAGGAACTCGAGCTGACCGTTGACGCTGCGCAGTTCGTCGCTTGCCCAGTGCGCGACAGCCTCGTACATCTCCGGGTCAAGGCGGAGCAGGAACGACTTGCGCGCCGCCATCGACCTAGCTGTAGAGGCTGCCGGCGTTGAGCACGGGCTGAGTGTTCTGCTCCGAGCACAGGACGACGAGCAGGTTGCTGACCATGGTCGCCTTGCGTTCCTCGTCGAGCTCCACGACGCCCTTGCTGGAGAGCTGCTCGAGGGCCATCTCGACCATCCCGACGGCGCCCTCGACCACACGCGTGCGCGCTGCGATGACCGCGTTGGCCTGCTGGCGGCGGAGCATCGCGCTGGCGATCTCGGGGGCATAGGCCAGGTGACTGATGCGGGCCTCGACGACCTCGACACCGGCGCGCTGTAGTCGATCGGCGATCTCCGTGCGCAGTTGGGCGGCGACCTCGGCCGGGTTGGAGCGCAGTGCCATGTCGCCCTCGATGTGCGCGTCGTACGGATGGGTCATGGCCAGGTTGCGCAGGGCTGCCTCCGCCTGAACCTGCACGAAGTTCTCGTAGTCATCGACCTCGAACAGGGCCTCGGCCGTGTCAGTCACCTTCCAGACGACAACCGCGGCGATCTCGATCGGGTTGCCGTCGTGATCGTTGACCTTGAGCTTGGATGTCTCGAAGTTGCGTACACGAACGGAGATCCGCCGGCGCTCCGTGAACGGATCGACCCACTGGAGCCCCTGGGTCCGGACCGTCCCCGCGTAATGCCCGAACAGCACGAGCACGCGCGCCTCGTTTGGATTGACCGGGGTCAGGCCGCTGAACAGGAAGATGGAGCCGATGAACGCGAGCAGCAACACGACGAAGATCACGCCGGCCGCCAGCTCCGCCCCCTCCCCCGCCGGAATGAGCCCATTCACGAGCCACCAGACCATCAGGCCGAGGGTCACGGTACTCAATGCGAGTATGCCGACGAATACCGGGATCCCCGGCAGCGAAAACGCAGAACGCTCCGAATTCATCGATGGCGACCTTTCCTTCCCTGCGACGCCCAGTACGGACGCCTGACCGAACGATGATATCACATTGATATCGTCTGACGCCGAAGGGCGGATCAGGTCGAGCAGGCGAGTGCGTAGTAGAGAGGCAGGTCGAGTCCGATGTGGATCGCCGTCGGTATGAGGAGCGAGCGGGTCCGCACAGCGATGGCACCGGCGATGAGCCCGCCAAGACCAAGCGCGACCATCACGAACAGCGGGAATGCGCGAACGTCCGACCCCGAGTGGGCCAGCCCGAACACGATCGATTGGCCGAATAGCGCTGGTCCGATGCCCATGACCCGCGCAGACCAGAAGAGCAGCGCCCCGCGGTAGGTAACCTCCTCCATCGCCCCGTTGGCAACGGCGAACAGCAGCGCTGGCACGATCGCCCCGACGGCCGTCACGTCGTAGCGGATCTCACCGAAGAATGGCGCGGCCAGCAGCGGACCGACGACCACCGCGAGCGGACCGCTGACGAGGAAGCCGACGATCGCCCACCGGACATACCTCCGCGCCGGCATCCGGAACGCGAACGACGCGCGATCGACGCGCAGCACGATGGCCAGCGCGACCACGACACCCAGCACGATGACCGCCTGACCGACCCGCCACCACGCCACGAGGGACGCCGGATCGGTGCACTCGCCTGCTGGCGCGGTCGGCGATGGCCATGCCTCCCAGGCAAGGCTCAGCCCGACGGGGATCGCTGCTGCCCACGCCCAACGCACCGGGGCCGCTCGACCGATGGCGATGACCGTCCCAGCGGTGAGCACGGCCAGGATGACCAGGCGGATCCCAGGAACGAGGGCAGCGCAAGCGAGCAGCGCGATGGGCACGATCGACCGCGCGAAGTCAGCCGGATCTGACGGCAGGAACCGACGGGTGGTGCTCATGACCGAGCCGCGCGATCCGTCAGGTGTTGCTGCCGGTGATGATGAGGAGCGCAGGCCCCTCCGGCACCGCCGCCCGCGACAGTCCGGCCCAGGTGGCCGCTGCGGCACCCTCGACGGTGATCCCGAGCTCGGCGGTCAACAGGGCCTGGGCTGCGCGCAGGTCGTCCTCAGCGACCGCGACCATGTCATCGACGCGACCGTCGAGCAGCCCCACAGCCCGGGGGATCGCGATCCGCGACGCTATGCCGTCCGCGAACGTTGCCGCGGTCTCCGTGTCGACCGGCCGGCCTTCATGCCACGAGCGGATCATAGCGTCAGCTCCCTCCGCCTGGACGCCAAGGGTCCGACACCCCTTGGTAGTCGCGCGGAGCCAGGACGCGACGCCGTTGATGAGTGCGCCGTTCCCGACCGGGATACTCGCGACGACCGGTTCGGGCAGCTCTCCGCGATCGATCGCGTCGGTCACCTCGAGGGCCAGCGTCGCCGCACCGGTCGAGATGCGGACATCGTCACCATCCACCAGCAACTCCCCTGCCCCATCGGCCGCGTGGGCCTCGGAGGCGTCGCGTGCCGCGTCGAAGTCGTCACCGACAGCGCGTACGTCGGCCCCGAGGGCACGCATCCTTGCGACCTTGCCCGGGTTCGCGTTCGTGGCGCAGAAGACGACGGACGGGATACCCAGGGCACGAGCGGCGTAGGCGACCCCCTGGCCGAAGTTCCCAGCCGAGGCGCAGACGACGGGACGGGTCGCACTGACCAGACCGTCGGCGGCCAGACGATGGACGGCGATCCACGTCCCGCGACCCTTGAACGAGCGGATCGGGTTGACGGTCTCGACCTTGATGATGATCGGTCGTCCAGCGTGGCCGGACAGACCCTCATGGATGTACTGGGGGCTGTCGCGAAAGACCGCCGGCAGGTCGGCGTACGCCCGGCGGATCGCCGCTGGCTCAAGGGCGGGATCACGGAGCATGCCGGCGGTCAGCCTCCGTACGGGTGGCGCATCCCGTCGAGCGAGCCAGGAGGGCCGAGGGAGCGCGGAAAAAGAGAAACGCCCGAAGGAACTGTCGGTCCGTAGTCAGCGCCGCTGATGTGAA
>CAYNGM010000177.1:0-5007 GCA_964396565.1 uncultured Anaerolineaceae bacterium
GGATGGGGCCCGGGGATGGTGATGACGAGGCCCGGCGCGGAGTCGAGGGCAGCCCGGAGTGCCGCAAGCGTCACCGCGACCGGGTCCACATCGGGGGCGATGGTCACGTGGTCGACCACCCGCCACGCGTCGTTCCGCGATCGGTTCGACCAGACGACGGCGCCGACCTCCTGGCCGACGCTGACCAGGGATCCGGCACCGTCCGGGAGTCCTTCGTAGTGGGCGAAATCGGTCGAGCGGTCCATCCCCGTCCAGGACATCGACCATGTCGCGCCTGCGACCGGGTCGGTCGGCTCCCAACGGAGCGCCCGGTCGCCTGCGTCCGAGCCGCTGTCGGCCAGCACGGAGCGATCGACGGCGACGTAGAACAGGGGCCACCACGGTCGCATCCCGGACCGCACGTAGAGGGCGATCGCCCGCGGATCAGCCGATGAGAACGTCAGCCGCGCCGCGGCTCCCTCGAGGACCGCGTCCAGAAGTTCCCGTCCGAGACCGCGGTCCTGGCGATCGGGTCGTACGAACAGGTCGGTCAGGAATCGGACGTCCGACCGGTCGACCTCGATCGATCCGGCCATCCCGGACGTGGCGCCATCGCTGTCGAGCGCGATCGCGACACGACCACGCCCCAGCAGATGCTGGAGATACGGCCAGCCCGGCAATCCCGGCCACGCGGCCGACTCACCCGAAGCCTCGAGAACATCCGCGACCGTCTCGAGATCGGCCGGGGTCGCCAGTCGGACGGTCATCGACCGGCGGCCCGCAGGACCTCCCGGAGTCGGTCGTGGGGTAGGGCATGGGCTGCTATCCCGTCGCGTCCGACCACGGTCGGCGCGGCCACGAGCGCGTTCACGATCGCCTCCTCGGTCGCCTCGATGACGCCGTCGAACAGTCGATCGATCACGACATCTCCGACCGTCCGGACCGTGAACGTACTGTTCCCGGACGGGTCGTGGTCGGCGCCGGTCCCCGACGGCAGGTGGTTGCCGGTGGCAAAGGCGATGAACAGGTCGCCGCTGGTGTGTCCGCCCGTCCCGCCCACCCGGGCGATCCCGAGGCCGGCACGCTGGGCGATGCGCTCGCACTGGTGGGGGAGCAGCGGGGCATCGGTCGCGACCACGACGATGATGGAGCCGCTGCCCGGTGGCGGTGCAGGGTTGGCCGCCGGGTGATCCCACGGACTGGGAACCTCGCTGGTCGGGATCGCCTCGCCGACCCGCACGCCATCGACGCGCAGCCAGTCGCGGCGGCCATAGTTGGCCTGCACCAGCACACCGACGGTGTAGCCGCCCACATCCGGGTCGGTGACCCGGGACGCCGTCCCGATGCCGCCCTTGAACTCGTGACAGATCATGCCCGTTCCGCCGCCGACGGCGCCCTCGGCGACGGGCCCGCCGGCCGCTGTGGCCAGCGCAGCGTCGAGATGCTCGGCGTGCACGTGGAAGCCGTTCATGTCGTTGAGCACGCCGTCATAGGTCTCGCCCACCACCGGCAGCGACCACGACGGGTCGTCCGGATCAAGCCGGACCGAGGCGGCCACGAGGGCGTCGCGCACGACCCCGACGCTGTGTGTGTTGGTGATGGCGATGGGCGTCGTCAGGAGGCCCGATTCACGGACCCACTCGAGACCGGTCAGTTCACCGTTGCCGTTGAGTCGATGGCAACCCGCATACACCGGCTCGCGCCACCCCTCGACACCGCGGGGGCAGATGACCGTGACACCGGTGCGCACCGGTCCCTCGCCGCGGACGAGCGGACCATCGCCACGGATCAGCGTGGTGTGGCCGACGGTGACACCGGCGACGTCCGTGATGGCGTTGAGGGGCCCCGGCCGTCCTCGGCCGATGGCGATCCCGAGATCTCGAGCGCGCATCCGTGGACTGTAGCGGCACGCGCGACACCGCGAGGGGTGGATCGATCCTGTCGGCCGTATCATCGCGACGTGATCCCCGTCGGACCGACCCCTCCAGGTACCCCGGCTGCGTCACTGCGTCTGCGTCGACTCCCGGACCGTGTCGCCATGCGGCGCGCGATCGATGTCGCCGAGGCCTTCCGGGACCTGCCCGGGCTCGCCCTGCTCGAGAGCGCTCGACCTGGTCGCGCGGCGCGCTGGACGTTCCTGACGGCTGATCCGGTCGCGGTCCTGGAGGCTCCTGCAGCGGGGCCCGACCCGTTCGCCGTCGCACGTCGGCTCGTCCGACGTCTGGACCGGACCCGCCTCGTACCTGCCGATGCGCCCCCGTTCCTGGGTGGCCTGGTCGGGTTCCTCGGCTACGACCTCGGCCACCAGCTCGAGCGTCTCCCATCGATCGCGCAGGATGATCAGGGCCTGCCACCCCTTCGCCTTGCGTTGCACGACTGGGTCGTGGCGTGGGACCGTCGGACCGGACATGCCTGGCTGGGTGGGCGTGCGCTCGACGGCGATGGTCGGCGTCTGGCCAGACGCCTCGACGAGGTCCACGCCAGGCTTACCTCCTCCCCGGTCTCACTTGCGCGGCGCGGTGCTGACGCGGGTGACGAGGACGGCATCGGCGGCGGCGGCGACGGCGGCCGCGATCCACGGTCGTCTGACTTCGCGCGGCCACTGCACTTCCGGTCGGTTCCTGCTCGCGCCGGATACGAGGCCGGTGTGGAACGGGTTCGCGATCACATCGCCCGTGGGGACCTCTACCAGGCGAACCTTACCCGTCGTCTCGAGACGCCCTTTGGTGCCGACCCATGGCCGATCTATCGCCAGTTGCGGACTGGCGACCCGGCGCTGTTCGCCGCATTCATCGACCTTGGGCCATCACCTGAGACCGGTCGACCGCGCGCCCTGCTGTCGGCCTCGCCTGAGCCATTCCTATCGGTCGATAGCGACGGTCTCGTCACGACGAACCCGATCAAGGGCACGCGCCCGCGCGGACGTGATCGGACCGAGGATCGGGCCCTGGCCTGTGAGCTGATCGGCAGCGCCAAGGACCGCGCCGAGAACGTGATGATCGTGGACGTCCTGCGCAATGATCTGGGGCGTGTCTGCATGCCGGGCACCGTCCGCGTACCGCGCCTGTGCCGCCTCGAGCGGACCGCCGCGGTCCAGCACCTGGTATCCACGGTCACCGGCAGGCTGGGGCCTGGCAATGATGCCTTCGACCTCCTCGCGGCATCGTTCCCCGGCGGGTCCATCACCGGTGCCCCCAAGCTCCGGGCGATGGAGATCCTCGAGGGCCTCGAGACCGTGCGACGTGGCCCGTACACCGGGGCGGCCGGCTGGATCGGCCCCGACGGCGCGATGGGGACGAGCATTCTCATCCGGACCTTCGTGGCCGACGGTCGGCGGCTCACCCTGCACGTGGGCGGGGGGATCACCTGGGGTAGTGACCCGGCGCTCGAGTGGGCGGAGACCGTGGCCAAGGCCGCCGGCCCGCTGTCGGCCATCGGTGGCGAGGAGATCGATAGCCCCGACCTCGATCGATCGCGACCGTGACGAGTGGTCCACGCCATGTCTGGGTCGATGGCCAGGTCGTCGCTGCCGACGGCCCCCACCTGTCGGTCTTCGACCGCGGGTTCCAGCTCGGTGACGGAGTCTTCGAGACCCTGCGTGTCCGCTCCGGTCACCCGACCGAACTGATCGAGCATCTCGCCCGCCTGCGCGGATCGGCCGCGGGGTTGGAGATCGGGCTGCCGCTCGACATCGAGGCCCGCGTTGGCCAGGGGATCGTGGACCTGCTCGCGGCCGAGGGTCTGGACGGGCCCGATGATGATGCCTCTGTGCGGATCACGGTCTCGCGTGGCCGGTTCCGTGCGCGTGGGCTGCTGCCCCCCGATGAAGACGTCCCGGCGACCATCGTCATCGGGGCGTGGCCTGTGCCGGCGGTCCCCGTCGGACACCTGGAGAACGGGCTTCACCTCGCCACCAGCCGGGTTCGACGTGATCCGGCCAACCCGCTTGCGACCCTCAAGACGACGTCTCGTGCCGAGTACGTCTACGCGCGGCTCGAGGCGCGCCGGGCGGGCGCGGACGACGCGTTGTTCCTGACCATCGACGACCATCTGTCCGAGGCCACGAGCGCCAATCTATTCCTCGTCCGACGCGTCACCGACGCCCATGGTGCGTCGGCCACCGAGCTCGCCACGCCGGCGCTCGACTGCGCGATCCTGCCCGGCACCACGCGTTCGTGGCTCCTCGCCTGGGCGATCGGAGTCGGGCTGCGCCCGGTCGAGGCCCACCTGACCCGGGACGATCTCCAGGATGCCGACGAGGCGTTCCTGTCCTCGAGCGTCGCCGGCGTACTGCCGGTTACCCGCTTCGATGGCGTGCCCATCGGCGACGGGCGTCCGGGACCGTGGGCGCGTCGCGCCCGCGTGGACCGCGAGGCGATGATCGCGAACGGAGGTCAGCGATGACCGGTGACGAGCGCCGAGCCGATCCACCCGTGACTCGCGGACGGGACGATCCACCCGTGACTCGCGGACGGGACGATCCACCCGTGACTCGCGACGAGACGATCCACCCGTGACTCGCGACGAGCTGATCCTGCGAACTGCCCAGTTGATCGAGGAAGGCGAGCGTCTCGAAGCTGATCCGTCGCTGGGTGCCCTTCAGGTCTGGCTCAAGCGATCGGACGACCTGCTGTCGATCGCGTGGGGGAGCATGGATCGCTACCACCTGGCCTGGCTGATGGTCGGCAAGCCGAAGGGCATCGTGCGTGGTCGCGCCATGACCGCCGACGAGGAGGCCGTCTATGTCCGCGAGGTCGCGAGGCAGAAGACGGCCGCGCTGCGGATGAGCCTCGACGCGGTCGAGCGCCAGGCGATGCCATTCGCCGGTGAGACCGGAGGGATCGCGAGCGGCGACGCCGCCGACCGCGGGAGCGTGGCCTCCGAGCGGGGCAGGGACCTCGCCCCGGACCGCGCCGGGCTTCCCCGGGACCCCGGTCTCGCCGAGCGCCTGGAGGCGGCCCGACGCGAAGCCGACGCCCACCGCGAGCACGGTGAGCGTCGTGCACCGCGCCCCGAGCGGATGCAGCG
>CAYNGM010000178.1:0-5003 GCA_964396565.1 uncultured Anaerolineaceae bacterium
CAGCGGATCGAGATCGACCGACCTGAGGTCCGCCTCCACGAAACTGAACCGCTCGCTTGGACGAAGCCCGGCCAGGTTCCTCTCCTTGATGTCACGTGGGTAGTACGGGATGAACGCATCCAGCCCGACGACCTCGTGGCCGCGCGCGATGAGCGTCTCGGCCAGCGTGGAGCCGATGAACCCGGCGGCACCGGTGACAAGAACCCTCACGACTGCGCTACCCCCACGATGCGGATGTGACTGAGATCGATGGAATGCTTCGGGTTCCCGGTTCCGGTCTCGAGGCATGCCTCCCTGGCGCTCGGCACGGAAGCCGTCCTCCAGTCGAGCTTCGAGCGCTTGGCGACTGCCTTGCCCTTGTCGGTCGTGATGGTGAACCCATAGGTTCGATGCGCCTGGTCGACGTCGATGGTCACGCGGTACCACGAACCGGCCTTCATCGCTATCTCGCTGCGGACCTTTGTCGATCCATCGAACCACGACAATCGCCCGCGACTCGATACCCGGAGCGAGCCGACTTCACCACCGCTGCCACGCAGGGTGACGATGGTGGCGTCAGAGGCGGCGAGCCCGTGGAGGCGGACCCGCAGTGTCGCCTCAAGATCCTCACCGGGAACGTCGGCGAAGTCACGGCACCCCCTCACTCCGGAACCTCCCGGCCCCATCCCGACACCCAGGGACTGGCCCTTGCCGTCGTCGACGATCGTGAGCGCCGCCGGAGGGTCTCCCTCGCGAACCGTCCAGCCAGTCCCTTCCGCGTTCCCGACCGGCCATGGCTCGAAATCGTCATCGAGGAGGACGATCTGCTTCGACTCCGGTGCCGCCGGTCGATCCGGCCGCGACGGATCCGTCGGGTCGACGGCAGGGAGGCCACCGCCGAGGTCGACCAGCGAGTGCAGGTACCGACCGGTGCTGTCGTCTGATGCCAGGACCACCAGACCGCTCGCCTTTGTCAGGCCCTGTTTCGTCGAGCTGGCATACCTGATGTCCGGATCTGCCGGGCTCGAGACGAGCTTGTCGCCGCGGCCGGTCTCGAAGACGACCGAGTCGATCGGTGATCGCTTGTAGAGGATCTCGCCGCCCCGGCTCGGCGAGGTCGCCGCCACGTAGAACATCCGCGCATCGTCGTCGACCATCACGATCGCCCCGGTCGCCCGGTCGCGGACCTGGCTGACCAGGTGCGAACTCCACGTCCCATCGCCAGCACGGGTGGCGAGCACGATCAGCGGCGCGAGCGGATTCGCGTTCGGCAGGTCCCCCTGCGACGTCTCGAGTGCAGCCACGACCCCGATCGGCCCGGCGACATCCGGGTAGGTCGTGAGGTTGATATGCGAACCGGAACGGCCGATGCCCTGGAGGACGGCCTCCGGCGGCGACCAGGCGTCACTCGGATCCCCGTCCGCGTGGACGCTGAACGACACGCGGTCGTCGGCCTGATCGGACCACATGACCCCGACCTTGCCCGGTCCGAACGCGACGATCGTCGCGACATCGTCGGGCGCGACCCGATGATCCACGGGCAGTGGCACAGGTGCGCTCCACTCGGCGTCGTGTCCCAGGGAATGGGCGATCCAGACCTTGCCGTCGGCCGTGTAGGTGACCCACAGCGTGGCCGCACCGTCACGGGTGATCACCGCAGTCGCACCCGTGCCGTTGATGGTCACCGGGAAGTTCGGGTCGGGGGCATACCTGTTCGACTCCTGGTCGTAGGTGAAGCGAAGGACGCGCGCCGCGTGCCGGGGGGAGGGTCCGGTGCCGCCGCTGACCACGTACAGGTGGTCCTCAGTGCTCAGGAAGTCGGGGTCGGCGAATGGTCGCTCGTCCACCAGGACCCCGGTGTCGACCCAGACCTGATCGGCGCGATCAAGCCGGAAGATGGTCGTCCGATGCGTAGCCGGCTGAACCAGCCCGGCCCACCACGACCCGTGGGCGAACCACAGCTTCGACTGCGTCGTTGCCGCCGTCGGTGCGGTCACGACCGATGTGTCATAGGCGAAGTCGCGATACGTGACCCCGGGGAGTGGCGGCACGACGGCGACGGGCGGTCCAGGACTCGGGGTCGCGCCCGGACCCGGATCACGCCCCGTCGTGCCCGGGTTCCGACCAAGCATCGAGATGACCGCCACGGACGCGACCCCGACGGCGGCGATGGACAGGAGCGCCACCAGGCGGCGGCTCGGTCGGTACGTCGGCGGGGCCTCCGTGGATCACCGGCGGACGCCGGCGGACGGGAGTGTACGACGGTATCCCGGTCTGGTCCGTCGGCTGGCCGGACAAGTCGTGGCGTCGCCGCACCACGACGTGGGACCCCCTTTGGCCCGTCCGGGACCCGTTCGATCAGGGTGTCGGGTTCGCGGAGCCGAACGGAACGCCGTCGGTCAGCGTCGTCCAGCGCAGCGCGGAGTGGCCCTGATCGCTGAACGGTCGGCGGTCGGCGATGATGGGCTCGAAGGCTGGGTCGCCAAGCCGAGCGTAGGCGATCTCCCAGAACGGACCGGTCGAGGGCGTGGACACATCCGGGTCCCATGGCCAGTCGCGCGGTCGGAACCAGTACGAGGCCAGGTAGTCGATCGCGTCCACCAACGTCGCACCAGCTGCCCCGCGCATCCGCCACAGGTCGAGGCCATAGCGCTCGGCGATAGCGGCCACGGCGACTCGATACTGGAGGGCCTCCTGTGTGTAGCTCATCCCCGCACTACCCCGACGCGTCTCCTCGGGAAGATGGCCGTCGGCGTCGATCCGGTCCAGTTGCGTCAGCCAGGAGTCCAACGCGCTGAGCGTGCCGTCCCGGTCGCCGAGATAGTCGGTGAGCACGAAGCGGGTGAACACGCCGGCGTCGCCCCAGTTGTTCGCGAGCCGGGGCGCGGTGGGCAGGATCACATCCCTGAGCCACGCCCGGAACGCCGTTTCGTCGGCTTCGCTGAGCGTCCCGGAATCCGAGATCAGGTCCGCGGCGAACACGTAGGCTGGCGCAGCCCGGCTCAAGATCAACGAGGTCTGGCAGGCACCGCTGTCGGGACAGGTCCCGACCGTAGTCCTGGTCGTCGTCGACCACGCCCTGAGGTAGTCGGCGCCGGCCTCGGCGTATGCCCGCTCGCCGGTCAGGCCGTAGGCCAGGGCGAGTGCGTACGCACGGACGGCGTCATCCAGGAACGGGCTCTCGGTACCGGTGATCTCGAGCGGCTCCTGTGGGCCAGGCTTTCGCGACCTTGCCCGGTCAGCGAATTCGAGCAGTTCATGCACGGCTTCCGCATATGGCTCGACGCCATCAGCTGCGAGCGCCGCCCGTCTCTGGAGTTCCTCCCTCGTCACCAGGTAGCCGGGCTGACGCGGACCGAGCGTGAGCGGTGCGTGGGTGAATGGCTCAGCAGCGCCACGCCACCACACGAGGACGACCACCACGACCAGGGCGACCGCCCCAAGGCCGGTCAGGACGAGAGCGATGCGCCGAGCGGGGGTGCGGCGCGAGCGCCCTTCGCCACGATCGAGCGGCATCGGCTGGTCGGGCGCCGGGGCGGGGTTGTTCTCCACGATCGCTGGCGTCTCCTTTCCGGCGGATGGTAAGCGTCGATGGGATACCGGTGGCCTGGGCGACCACCCCGCTATCCTGCGGTCATGCGCGACGACGGCCCGATCGCCCGCCCCCACCAGGACGGGCGATGACTCGTATCACCACCCTGGACCTCCACGGCATCGTCCGGATCCGCCTTGAGGACGCGACTACCGCCGACGCAGCGGTGATCGCGCGCCAACTCGGGCCGCTCCCAGAAGTGTCGGATACGACCCCGGACCTGACCATCCGGTTCGTCGATCGACTCGACACCCGCGGGCGAGTCCGCTACCTGGGCCACGAGGAGGCCGGCTTCACAGACGATGCCTACCTGGTCCTGCGCGGACGGCACAAGTCGAGCGTCCGGGTCCAGGTGCCCATCGATCGCATCGGCACAGGCCCGGTCGAGGTCGTCTGTGAGCGCGGCGTCACGGCTGTTCCCGTGCTGGTCCAGATGATCGCCCTGACCGCCCTTTCCCGCGGCGTCCTGCCGGTGCATGGCAGCGCGTTCGTCCACGATGACCGGGGCGTACTCGTGGTGGGCTGGGCCAAGGGCGGAAAGAGCGAGACGCTTCTGGCGTTCGCGACGGCCGGGGCGTCGTACGTCGGCGACGAGTGGATCTTCATAGACGTACCGACCCAGCGGATGTACGGACTCCCAGAACCCATGCGCATCTGGGACTGGCAGTTGCGGTCGCTCCCGGGTCTCGCGCAGGCCGTCTCGCCGGGAGCGCGCCGACGTCTGGCCGTGACACGGTCGTCGATAAGCGGGCTGCGCGGTGTCGAGCGTATCCCGATCATGGGTCGAAAGGCACCCGGCAAGGTCGCCCGACGCGTACGAGCCATCCTCGAGCAACAGCAGTCCGTCCAGGTCCCGACCGAACAGCTGCTCGGGGCCGGTCCACTCGATGACGGCTGGTCGCTGGACCGCCTGATCCTGGTCGTCAGCCACGACGCGCCGATGATCGACGTACAGCCGATCGACGCCCGGACGGTCGCCGCCCGCGCGACCGCCTCGTTGCTCTTCGAGTTCGGCGACCTACTCGGACACTACCGCCGAGCCCGGTTCGCATTTCCCGAGTCGGTGAACCCCGCGCTTGAGGGCCTTGAAGCAACCGTCTCGGCGGCCATGGACCAGGCTCTCGGCGGCCAATCGGCGTTGATGGTGGCTCACCCGTACCCGGTCGAGATCGCAAGCCTGCGGACGGCTATCGCGCCACATCTGACGACGCCGGGGGGACCATCCGTGATCTCGGAGGCGGTGACAGGCGGCGGCTGATGGCCGCTGGTTGCACACAGTCACCACCAGAGGTCCGTAGGGGAGCGGTCCGGGGTGGTCTGCCATAGTGCGACCGGTCATCCCGACTTCCCATCGCCCTCTGACTCGCTACACTGGCAGTCCGCTTCGGGGCAAGACCCGGGGAGGGAGACAGGGGGGTCGTGTTCTTCATGC
>CAYNGM010000179.1:0-4977 GCA_964396565.1 uncultured Anaerolineaceae bacterium
CGCGAGGATCATCGTCAGGACGGCGGCGGCAACCGCTGTCAGGCGCTTGGTCATACGGGCTCTCCCTGTTCGGGCGGATGCGGTGCAAAGGCGCACGAGGTCCCTATCGTGCGGGGCATACATGGGTCCAGCGATAGGTCGGCTGTGCCGGCCTTGCCAGTACCTTCGGATCGACAGGAGCCTACGGAGCCTTCGGGTCGACGAACCGGCAGCGCGGACGAAGCGGACACGCGTCGCAGTCGGGGCGACGCGCATGACAGGTCTTTCGACCGTGCTGGATGAGATTCACGTGTGCCTCGAACATCTCGTCGGGAGCGAAGACGCCCAGGAACAGGTCGTGGGCCTCATCGAGTGTCGCCTTCGGCGGCAGCAGTCCGACCCGGTGTGAGACCCGCTCGACATGGCGGTCGATCGGCATCAGCGGCTGGCCGAAGCCGAAAAGCAGCAGGATCGATGCGGTCTTCTTGCCGATACCAGGAAAGCTGGTCAGCCACGCGCGCGCTTCGAGCGGTGGAAGGTCGCCCAGGAACTCGAGTGAGTAGTCGCCACGTTCCTCGCGGATCCGGCGCAGGGTCGATTGGATCCGTGGCGCCTTCTGGTTGGCGAGGCCGCCCGGTCGGATGACGTCGGTCAGCTCGGGGATCGGCGCGGTCTCGACCGCATACCAGTCGGGTGGCGCACCGTCGGGCAGGCCGGGCCCGCCCCAACCGGCCCCTGGTTGATGGGTCTGTACGGGATCGCTGCTCGGGTAGGCCTCGCGGAGCGCCATGAACGCGACCTCGGCGTTCACGTCCGCGCTGTTCTGGGTGAGGATTGTCAGGATCAGCTCGCTGACGGGGTCGAGCCGGATGTCGCGGACCGGATGGCCGTAGCGCGCGGCCAACTCATCCATCACGAATCCGACGAGACCCGGCCGATAGCGCTCCAGGCGCTTGGCATAGCTTGCGCCGGGATCGCTGAACTTGCGCCTCTTTGGGCGCGGCCGCTTCGTGCTGGTCGGGGCAGTGGCCGGACTCACCAGATCGTCTCCACGTCATACCTCGTGATCGCGGGGTCGGTCGTGACGATCGGCATGTCCTCGAGCTGGGCTTGGGCGATCAGGATCCGATCAAGAGGGTCGCGGTGGATCACGGGCAATGCGGCCGCCCGGATCACGTGGCGGCGATCGATCGAGAGGGCAACCCATCGATTAGCCGCGAGGCGCTCGTCCACGTAGGTCTCAAGATCCCCTGGGATCTCGAGGCGACCCTTGGCGACCTTTATCGCGACCTCCCAGATCGACCCGACGCCGACGAAGATCTCGCTCGCCTCATCCTCCATGACTCGGCGGGCGCCGTCAGACAACCGCTCATCCTCCGTGTTCCACCAGATGAAGGCGTGCGTGTCGATCAGCACGCGCACCTTAGAAGTACTCCTCGAGCTCCGGGATCGGATCGTCGAAGTCGTCATGCATGATGACCCTGCCCTTGTCCATGCCAGGAACCCGCTGCCGCGGTGGTGCCTGGATGGGAGTGAGGCGGGCGATGGGCTTGCCGGCCTTGGCGATCGTGATGTCCTCACCGGCCTGGACGCGTGCCAGCAAGCGCGACAGATGCGTCTTGGCCTCGTGGATGTTGACGACTTCGCTCACGAAGCGATGATGGACTAAGTCAATGGACTAAGTCAATCAGGCGAGCCAGTCGTTCGGCGCAGCGCTCGAGCGGTGCGGGGCCAGCGGCCATCGCCTCGTCGATGGTCTGCGGTCGCTCGACGATAGGCACGGCGACCACGCCGACCGCGGCCAGGGCGTCGATCCCGGCGACCTCGACGCCACCACCGACCGCGATGCACGGTACCCCGGCGGCTCGGGCTCGCCTGGCGACGCCCAGAGCGGTCTTGCCGAAGGCGGTCTGTCCATCGATCCGCCCCTCGCCGGTGATGACCAGGTCGGCCCGGGCGAGTCTGTCATCGAAGGATGCCGCCTCCATCACAAGTTCGACTCCGGGTCGGAGGGCGAACGAGCGAAATCGATCCTGGATGGCGAGCAGCGCGAAGCCCACCCCGCCTGCCGCCCCTGCTCCTGGCGTGTCGCGCTCGTGACGCCCGGTCAGAGCCTCCAACTCATCCGCCCACGCGGCGTTGCGCTCGTCGAGCCGGACGATGTCGTCGGCGGTCGCGCCCTTCTGTGGTCCGTAGATGGCTGCCGCACCGCTTGGTCCGAGCAGTGGATTGGAGACGTCGCAGGCGACCTCGAGTGCGACGTGGTCGAGTTGTGTGCCATCGAGCGCCTCGATCAGACCGCGACCGCCATCCGTCGTGGCGCTGCCGCCGATGCCGAGGATCAGGTGGCCGATGCCGGAGTCCACCGCGGTCCGCATCAGCTCTCCGGTCCCGACGCTGGTCGCGGCGATGGGATCCCGTTCGTCCGCTCGGACAAGCGAAAGACCGGACGCCTGGGCCATCTCGACGCAGCCGCGGTGGCCGTCCGCGGAGAGCAGCCACGCCGCTTCGACCGACCGGCCAAGGGGGTCATGTACTCGGGCGTGCTGGCGCACCCACCCGCCCGAGGCCTCGATCGCGGCAAGCGTGCCCTCGCCCCCGTCGGCCAGCGGGCAGAGGACCAGCCTGTCGCGCGGTCGGGCGCGCGCCCAGCCGGCGGCGAGGGCGTGGGCGACTTCGACCGACGTGAGCGAGCCCTTGAACGAGTCTGGCGCCACGAGCACCGTACGGGTCGGGTAGGTGTCAGGCGCTCCCATCACCCGCCCGGGTTTCGACGTCGTTCCAGATACTCCGGGATACGGATCATCGGCGGACGCTCCTGGTCGGCCAGCTCGATGACCTCCAACGACAGCCGGCCCTTGCCCGAGCGCGGCAGCTTCATGGTCGATCCGAGCTCGGCGAACAGGCGTGCCTTGCGGCGCTCCTCAAGACGCTTCATCACGGCCTGCAGGATCACGAACGACATCCGCGAGAGCCCCTCAAGCTCCTGGTTGCGATGGACCCGACGCTCCAGGTCCACCTGACCGAGCCCCTCGATGCCGACCCGGTCGGCAGTGTCGATCAGGTGGCCGATCTCGACCGCGTACCCGGTGAAGAACGGGATGGCCTCGAGCAGGGTGCGGCGACCTGCGTATTCGCCGGCCAGGGGCTGGATCATCCCCGAGAGTTCCGGGTAGAACAGGTTTATCAGCGGACGGGCGACGAGCTCGGTGACCCGGCCGCCGCCGCCCTCCTTGAGGACACCCTCCACGACGATCGGTCGCTGGTAGTAGCCCTTGACGTATTGCAGTCGCGGCTCGTGGAGCAGCGGACCAAGGGTCCCGTAGGCCATCCGGGGATGCCAGTTGCGGACGTCCGTGTCGGCCCACACGACGATGTCGCCGGAGGTCTCGTAGAGGGACTTCCAGAGGGCCTCGCCCTTGCCCCGGAACGAGCCGTATCGGGACAACACGTCCGGGTGCTGGACGACTCGCGCTCCCTCGGCCTCCGCGATCTCGCGGGTCCGGTCGCTCGACGCCGAGTCGATGACCAGGATCTCGTCAAGCAGCGGCACCCGACCGACCATCTCGCGGAAGGCCTTGCGCACGATCGCCCCGATCGTCTCCTCCTCGTCGAGGGTCGGCAGGACGAGCGAGATGGTCACACCCTGCTGCTCCTTGAGCTGGACCAGGCGCCGCAGGTCGCCGAACTCCGAGTGATGGAAGTTCGACTCGCCGAACCAGCGCTCGACGCGGGTCGGGATGGCGCGAGCCTCCTCGGCGGCGCGGTCTGCGGCCGCCAGTGATTCGGCCCGTGTCTCGAGGGCGTCGAAGGTTCCGCCACCGATCGACTCGCGGGTCTTGACCACGACCACCGATGGTCGAGCGCGAGCGGCGATCGTCTCGGGCAGCGCCCCGAACAGATAGGTCCGGTCGGTGTCGCCACCGGGGGTCGCCGAAGCACCCATGACCACCAGATCCGCCTTCTCCGCCTCGCGCAGGATGGCGTTGCGGACGTTCGGTGCCTCACGCAGGATGCCCTCGCCCGATCCCCGGAGATGCTGCTTGATGAACGCGGCGAGGGCCCGTTCCGCCTGGGCGCGGACTGCCATCGTGATGCCGGGCGGGACCAGGTGGAGGACGACCACGGTCGCCCCGTGATGCCGGGCGATGGCGTCGGCGTAACGCACGGCGAGTTCGGCGTGCGGCCCGCCGCGGACGGGCACGAGGACCCGGCGGATCTCGCGGGTCCCGCGCTGCTTGACCACCGCGATGTCGCATGGCGACTGGCGGACCACCTCATCGATGGTCGGCGAGAAGATCATCGGGCCATCGCCGCGGCCGTTGCCGCCCTGCGCCGCTTTGCCGGCGGGTGGCGACTTGCCGCCCCAGCCGAAGATGATGAGGTCGGACTCCTGCTCCGCGGCTGCCTCGACGATCCCCTCGGCGGCGCGCCGACCGATGCGCACGATCGGGTGGATGGTCGTCCCCTCGGGGGCGTAGTCGAGGACCTTCTGGAGGAGTCGTCGTGCGTGTCTGGCCCGGGTGGCGCCCTCCGAGAGCGGCATGCCCTCGGGGACCTCGACTATGCCGAGCGCGGACAGCTCGCCCTGGCGAGGGTCGAGCATCGCAGCCCCGAGACGGATCAGCTCCTCGGCGGTCCCAGGGTTTGCGACCGGGATCAGGATGCGCGCCGGCAGCGGCGACTTACTCATCGATGCCCGTTCCCGGCGGCGCCGGCGTCAGCAGCAGTCCAGCGCTCGACGAGGTACGGCTTGAGCAGCTCGAACTCGCGGGCCTGGCGCTCCACCCGATCCTCCGCCTGGGCCGTGGTGACATGTCGATTCTCGATGACGAACGAGCCGACCCGTCCGAAGTAGATCGGCACGAGCGCCGCCACGAGCGACTCGAGCGAGGTCGGTGGGTTCCGAGCGGTCACGACCAGGTCGTAGATCACGCGCGCCCAGACGTCATCCGGGAAGTGGAAGCGGCTCGCGGCCTCGGCCATCTCGAGGGTGGT
>CAYNGM010000180.1:0-4971 GCA_964396565.1 uncultured Anaerolineaceae bacterium
GTGAGGTAGCCATGCTCGGACGTAGCGCCGTCGCGACCGATCAGCCTCTCTGCTCGACGCAGCCAGAGGCCCGCGATCGCGGCCTTGCCCTGATAGCCGTACTCCCGGGCGAGGCTGATCGCCATGTAGGCGGCGCGACCGACCTCCCCCGCGCGCTCATAGACGGCGAAAGCGCGCTCCTTGGTGTCCAGTTCGACGTCCGGCTGCGCGACGAAGAACGCGGCCTCGGCCATGCCCTCCAGGTCAGCGCCCGCCAGGGTCTCCTGCAGGTCAGCGGCACGGTAGCTCGCGAAGGCATCCTGCCAGTCATGACGCTCGCGCGCCGCACGCGCGACGGCCAGCGGTCCTCCGCTCTCCACGTCCATAGCTGCGGCATTGTGCCACCCCCCGCCAGGTGCGTCTGCTCGCGATGCGCTCAGATCGGTGGGGCGACGATCACGTAGCGGCGGTACCAGGCCTGGTCGTAGTAGGCGTACATGGCGTCCAGCTCGAGGTACGTATCGAGTGGGCTGCCGGACGCCGTGTATCTGCGATGCGAGGACCCATTCGGATCACTGATCCAGACACTCAGCAGCGTGAAGTCACCACGACGTGGATCGCTGGTCGCCTCGAAGCCGGTCATCACCACGGCGTGTGTGCCGTGGCGCACGAGCAGGCCCACCGGGACCCCACGCTCGGCGATTACGCGCGCGGCGTGCTTGAGCGCGATGTACTCCGACGAGTACGCCTCCCAGCGGTACGGGATCGTGCCCTTGCCGGCTCGTGTCCCGAACCAGGTGAGGGCGCGTGCCCAGCCGAGTGGATCCGACCCTCGTTGGGTGTTGTCGTTCAGGGTGTCACGATCCTGGGCCCAGTCAAGGATGTACGACTGATCGAGGTCGAAGTCCCGCCGCCCGATGAAGTTGATCATCATCGCGGTGCTTGCTGCGGTGCATGTCCGTGAGTCGATCTGGCGCTCATAGCCATCCCGGAAGTAGAGATCGCGGCTGTATGTCCCGGCCGAAGCTGGCCCGACGCCGATCGCGGCGAGCAACGCGACGGCTGACAGCAGCGCAGCGACGGGGATCGCGGGGCGTCTGGTCATGGGGTACCTCCTGCCTCATCGCTGACCCTACCCCATTGCGCCTCATGGCGCACCCGTACATTCCGGTCGATGGGGCCGGGACGCATGGGACATCACGAGCACATCCCAGCGCTCATCGCTATTGAGACGTATCATTGTCAGACCGACGGTCGGTTTATCGGCCCAGTGGTCGACGGCCCGCCCTCGCAAGCTCGAGGTTCGAACCAGACAGCGATGCCCCGCACCGTTGATCCGATCGTGTATGGCGTCCGCCGGGATGCCTTCGTCGATGCAGGGGCCGAACTCATCGGCACGCGCGGCTATGAACGCATGAGCATCGTCGATATCCTCGACGCGACCGGTGCCTCTCGCGGCGCGTTCTACCACTACTTCGACTCCAAGGAGGCCCTCCTCGAAGCCGTGCTTGACCGGATGATCGACCAGGCGCTGGCCCTCGTCGAGCCCATCCTCAGCGATCCGGTCAGGCCGGCACCGGCAAAGCTGCGGGACGTCTTCGCCGGCATCGTCTCGTTCAAGGAGTCGCAGCGACCGCTGGTCCTTGGCTTTCTCGATGTCTGGCTGTCAGACCGCAACGCCGTGGTCCGCGAGAAGTTGCGCCGTCGCCAGGGCGATGTGCTGGCCGCGATACTTGAGCCGGTGGTCCGCGGGGGGGTCGACGAGGGCGCCTTCGCCACGACCGACCCACACGCCACCGCGATCGTCCTGACGTCGGTCATGCAGGGCGCGGGCGACGCGGTCGCGCAACTCATCCTCGATCACCGCGACGGAAGTGTCGGGTTCGACGATGTCTGGACGCGGCTCGACGCCTACCGTCATGCCTTCGAGCGCATCCTTGGTGCAGCGCCGGACTCGATCGCCTTCATCGACCGCGACACGCTGCGCGTCTGGTTCGAGAGCCCTTCCACGATCGAGTCCGCATAGCAGGGAGTGACGATGTCCGCAGTCATCCAGACCGAGCGGCTGACCAAGTCGTATGGGGCGAACCGCGGGATCATCGATGTCGATCTCGAGGTCGATGCGGGCGAGGTGTTCGGATTCCTCGGGCCGAACGGGGCCGGCAAGACGACGACCATCCGAACGATCCTCGACCTCATCCGACCGACCAGCGGGCGCGCTCTCATCTTCGGGATCGAATCATCGGTGGATCCAGTCGCCATCCACCGACGCGTCGGCTACATCCCGGGCGAGTTCACCCTGTACGACCGCCTGACCGGAGGTCAGACGCTGACCTATTTCGCGAATCTGCGCGGCGGTGTCGATCAAGGCTATCAACGGATGCTGATCGAGCGTCTGGAGGTCGATCCGAGCCGTCGCTTCAAGGAGTACTCCAAGGGCAACAAGCAGAAGATCGGGCTGCTCATCGCGCTCCAGCACCGTCCTGATCTGCTCATCCTCGACGAGCCTACCTCGGGCCTTGACCCGCTCATCCAGCAGTCGTTCTACGCCCTCGTCAACGAGGCGAAGTCCGAGGGACGGACGGTGTTCCTGTCCAGCCACATCCTGTCCGAGGTCGAGCGGACCTGCGACCGGGTAGCCATCATCCGCGACGGACGCCTGGTCAAGGTGGACCGCACCGATGCTCTGCGCGATCTCGCCCACCATGAGGTCGAGCTGCGTTTCGTGGACGTCGTCCCGACAGAGGTGTTCGCTGCTCTCGCCGGGGTCTCTGATGTCGTCGTCGGCGAGCACAGCCTCCGGATGCGGGTCGCAGGCTCTATCGCACCGGTCGTGCAGACGGCGGCACGCTTCGAGCTCGTCGACTTCGTGAGCCGTGAACCGACGCTCGAGGAGACATTCCTGGCCCAGTACGGCCCAGGGGCCGACGACCACGCGGGGGCCGGTGCCCTGCCGGAAGACCGCGACCACCCGATGGTGCAGCCGTGACCGCGCAGGTCGACATCGCTCCACAGGGCGACGGCCGGACCACCGTTCCCCGCCTGAGTCGGCTCTACGGTCTGGGCAGCGTCTACGCCAAGGGTCTTCGCGACTCGCGCCTCGCGGTCATCATCGTGGCCGGGCTGATCGCCGCGTTCCTGCTCTCGAGCGGTATCGCCTTCGGGGACGCCTACGCGACCCCGGAGTCGCGCGCCGAGCTCGCTGCCCTGGTCAGGAGCCTGCCGCCGGCGATGACCGGTCTCTACGGCAACCCGTTCCCGGCTGCGATCGAGACACTCGGTGGTTCGATCGCCTGGAAGACGGCTGCCTCGCTCGGCCTGATCGCGGCGCTCTGGTCGATCCTCGCCCTGTCAGGGACGCTGGCCGGCGAGATCCGACGGGGCAGCCTCGAGTTCGTGGCGACCACACCACTTGGTCGGCGTCGCATCGTCCTCGAGAAGCTCGCTGCGCACCTGACGGGAATGGCCGTGGTGTTCGTGGTCACCCTGCTGTCCACGTACGCAGCCGGCCAGTTCGGCACGCTGCCCGGAGATGAGATCCCATTCGCGGCGGCATTCGGGTTCGCCGCGTGGGTCGCCGTGGTCGCGCTCGCCTCCGGTTCGGTGGCGTTCGTCCTGTCGCCGCTCGTCGGCCGCGGCCCATCAGCCGCGATCGCCGGTGCCGTCGTCGTGATCGGCTACTTCGCGAACGGCTACCGGGCCTCGGCGCCGGCTGTCGCACCGTTCGCGGACCTGACCTGGTTCGGCTGGACCGTGCACCATCAGCCTCTTGTCGGGGCGTACGACTGGGCGCCCCTTATCGCAAGTGCCGCGCTGATGGGCATCCTGTTCGCGCTCGGGGTGTACCTGTTCACGAAGCGTGACTTCGGTTCCGCCGTCCACATCCCGTGGCCGTCGATGCCCGGCTTTCTCCTCGGGTCGTCCGGGCCGTTCACGCGGTCGTTCGGCGAGCGACTCCCGCTGGCGATCTCGTGGGGCATCGGGATCGGCCTGATGGGGCTGGTCTTCGGTGCCGCTGCGAGTTCGTTCAGCGAGACCATCGCTCAACTCTCGCCCGACACGCTGGCCATCTTCAAGACGATCTTCCCGCAGATCGACCTGCTCAGCGGGTCCGGTGCCTTCCTGCAGCTGGCGTTCGTCACATTCGGGCTCATCCTCGCGGGCTTCGCCGCGTCCACCCTCGTGCGTGGCTGGGCATCCGAGGAGACCGACGGGCGGCTCGAAGTCCTGCTGAGTGCCCCGTTGTCGCGGACACGCTGGGCGGTCGCGGTCGGGCTTGGGCTGTTCGCGGCGATCGTGATCATGGCCATCATCGTGATGGCCGGCATCGCCGCCGGATCGGCGTTCACCGGCGGCGACATCGCGACCCCCGTTGCGGGCACGGTCGTCCTCGGGCTCTATGCGTTGGCCCTGGCCGGGATCGGGATCGCCATCGGCGGTCTGGTCAGTACCTCATTCGCGGGCGAGGTCGTCGCCCTGCTGGTCATCCTCGACTTCCTGATCGATACGGTGATCCCGGCCCTGAAGCTGCCGGACTGGCTGCACCAACTGGCGCTCACCTCGCATCTTGGCCAGCCGATGGTCGGGGTCTGGGACCCGGGCGGGATGGCGGCCTGCCTGGTGATCGCCTTCGGCGGATTGGCTCTCGGAACGTTCGGGTTCACGCGGCGCGACGTGCGATCCTGACGGCGGGACTTGCGCGCGATGCGATGATGCGCGCGTGGTCGAGTATGGCAACGGCCTCGGACAGGGTCCGGCCGGCCAGGTCGGTGGTGGCTCAGGTGGTCTGGGCGGCGGCAGCGGCGACTGGGGTGGCGCCATCGTCAACGCCATGAACGATGGGATCCAGCAGGTCCAGGCGCTGCCGCCCGGTCAGCTGCTCCTGCTGATCGCGGCGCTGATCATCGGCCTTTGGGTCCTGCGGCGGGCACTCTGATCAGCGCGTGATCTGCGCGGTCAAGGCAACGCCGGCGATGCCGCGATGAGTTCGTC
>CAYNGM010000181.1:0-4961 GCA_964396565.1 uncultured Anaerolineaceae bacterium
GGATCGCCCAGGAGTTCGGCGGTCGCTGTCATCTGCGCTTCGATGACACCAACCCGGTCAAGGAAGAGCAGGAGTACATCGACGCGATCAAGACCGATGTGCGCTGGCTGGGTTATGACTGGGGCGAGCACCTGTACCACGCATCCGACTACTTCGAGCAGCTCTACGACTGGGCGGTCCACCTCGTCCGCCACGGGCACGCCTACGTGGACGACCTGTCACCGGACGAGATCCGCGCTCACCGCGGCACGCTCACCGAGCCCGGTCGCGACAGCCCATACCGTGAACGGACCGTCCAGGACAGCCTCGACCTGTTCGAACGGATGCGGGCCGGCGAGTTCCCCGACGGGGCCCGAGTCCTGCGAGCCCGGATCGACATGGCCTCACCGAACATCAACCTCCGGGATCCTGTCCTGTATCGGATCCTCCACGCCACCCACCCCCGGACCGGCGACGCGTGGTGCATCTATCCGACCTACGACTTCGCCCACGGCCAGTCTGATGCCATCGAGGGCGTCACCCACTCCGTGTGCACCCTGGAGTTCGAGGCCCACCGTCCGCTGTACGACTGGCTGCTTGAGCACCTCCCGGTCCCATCGGCGCCACGTCAGATCGAGTTCGCCCGGCTCAACCTGACCTACACGGTGCTGTCCAAGCGGTTCCTGCTGCGCCTGGTGACCGAGGGCCACGTCCGTGGCTGGGACGACCCGCGCATGCCGACGATCTCGGCGCTGCGCCGACGAGGCATCCCGGCCGAGGGGATCCGCTCCTTCGCGACGGCGGTCGGCGTAGCCAAGAGCGACAGCGTCATCGAGATCGGGACCTTCGAGCACGCGGTGCGTGACGTGCTCAATCGCACCGCGCAGCGGCGGTTCGCCGTGCTCGATCCGCTCAAGGTCGTCATCGAGGAGTACCCCGACGAGGGGGTCGAGATGATGGAGGTAGCCAACAACCCTGAGGATCCGTCCGCCGGGACACGCGAGGTGCCGTTCAGCCGGGAGCTGTGGATCGAACGCGAGGACTTCGCCGAGGACCCGCCACCGAAGTTCTTCCGCCTTGCCCCGGGGCGCGAGGTCAGGCTTCGCGGCGCCTACTTCATCACCTGTCGCGAGGTCGTCAAGGACGACGCCGGTCGCATCGTCGAGCTGCGCTGCTCGTACGATCCGGCAACGCGCGGCGGCGACGCCCCCGACGGCCGTCGTCCGAAGGCGACCCTCCACTGGGTCTCGGCACGGCACGCCGTCCCGGCCGAAGTCCGGCTCTACGGGTACCTCTTCTCGCGCCCGGACCCGGGGAGCGACGGTCGCGACCTGTTCGATGACCTTGACCCCGCGTCGGAGACCGTCCTGACCGGCTGCCAGCTCGAACCGTCGCTCGCGGACCTGCCGATCGGCAAGACAGTCCAGTTCGAGCGTCTCGGCTATTTCACGCCCGATATCGACTCGCGTCCGGGCGCTCTCGTATTCGATCGCACGCTGACCCTCAAGGACACCTGGGCCAAGGTCCGCGCCCGAGGCTCAGCCGGCGCTTGATGCCTCTATCGCGCTCGCGAAAGGGCCCGAGAGAAGCACTCCACCACTCAGGCGAGACGCCCGCCTCATGAGTGCCGCTGCATCCAACGATCACGCGTTCGCGGAGAGGGGCCAGACGGGGCTGACCGACGCAGAGGCGGCCACCCGACTCGCGGCCGGGCAGTCGAACGCCTTCGCGGCTCCGGCCAGCCGCAGCTATCTGGCCATCCTGCGTGGCAATGCCTATCCAGCCATAAACGGACCGCTCGTCCTCATCTCGCTCGTACTCGCCGGGTACGGACTCCTCTGGGAGGCGATCCTCACCGCGGCGCCGGTCCTGTTCAACATCGTCATCGGCCTGGTCCAGGAGGTGCGCGCCAAGCGGGCGCTCGACCGGATCGCGATCTTGACCCGTCCGACGGCGACCGTCATCCGCGACGGACGAGCGCTCTCCATCGACCTCGAGTCGGTCGTCCTCGGCGATCTGGTCGTCGCCGGTCGCGGCGATCAACTCGTGGTGGACGGGGAACTCGTCGGGGACGGCCGTGTCGAGCTCGACGAGGCCCTCCTGACCGGGGAGTCGGACCCGATCATGCGGACGCGCGGCGACGCCGTCCGATCCGGGACGTCGGTCGTCGCCGGCGAGGCGCGATATGTAGCGACGCGCGTCGGGGCGGAGACGACGGCCAACCGACTGATCGCCCGATCGCGGCTCGCGCCGGATCGTCAGACCCCGCTCCAGCGCGAGGTCGCCCGGACGATCTGGATCATCGCCGGTCTCGTCGTCGTGACCGCTCTCATCGTGGTGGTTGCCGCGGTCTTCGCCGACCGGGTCGCCGGCGGAGGCTCGTCGATCGTCGGCCACCAGGAGACCGTCGAGGCGGCCGCCGTGCTCGTCACCCTCGTTCCACAGGGCCTGGCGATCATGCTGACCGTCACCTACGCCGCGGGCGCACTGCGTATCTCCCGCCTTGGGGCGCTGGTCCAGCGTTTGCGCGCGGTCGAATCGATGAGTCGCGTGGACACGCTGTGCATCGACAAGACGGGGACACTCACGACCCAACGACTCAGCTTCACGACCCTCGAGGCGCTCGCCCCTGGGGACGACCACCGAGCGGAGCTCGACGCTCTCATCGGGTCGATGGCGGCAAGCTTCACCAGCCCGGATCGGACGACCGTCGCCGTCGCCTCGGCGCTGCCGGCCAGGACGCGACCACTCGACGACGAGGTTCCGTTCTCCTCGGAACGGCGCTGGTCCGGACTCCGCTTCGCGGGCGAGGAGCGGCCACTCGTGATGGGCGCCGCGATGACGGTGCTGCCACGCGTGCGGGACGACGGGAAGAGACGCCACCTGGAGGCCAGGGTGGATGCCATCGCTGGCGAGGGCCAGCGCGTGATCGTCGTCGCCACGGGTCCGACCGGAACGACGTTGACCACGACCGACGGCGAGCCGCTGCTTCCGGGCGCCCTTGAACCGATCGCCCTGCTCGCCCTCACCGAGGAACTGCGACCGGACGCGCGGGCGACCCTCGACGAACTCAGCCGCGGTGGGGTGACGGTGCGGATCATCTCCGGTGACGATCCACTGACTGTGGACGCCGTCGCCCGGCGTCTCGGCATCGACGCAGGCGCGCCGGCGGTCGCCGGACCCGACCTCACCGACCTCGACGACACCGCGCTGGAGCGCATGACCCAGGCGGTGACCCGCTTCGGGCGAGTGGACCCGAACCTCAAGGGCCGCCTCATCGCGGCGTTCCGACACGCCGGGCACTACGTCGCGATGATCGGCGATGGCGTCAATGACGTCCTTCCGCTCCGCGCGGCCGACCTGTCGGTGGCGATGGCCAGCGGTTCGGCCGCGACCCGGGCGGCCGCGGACCTCGTCCTGCTCGGCGATGCCTTCGGCGTACTCCCGCGTGCCGTCATCGAGGGCCGCCGGATCCTCGCCGCGATGCAGGCGACACTCGTGCTCCTGCTGTCACGCACGTTCTCGGTGCTGCTCATCGTGGGGGGCGCAGCGCTGCTCACCCTCCCCTTCCCTATCACGCCGCGTCAGAATGCCGTCCTCGCCCTCCTGACCGTCGGGGCGCCGCTGCTCCTGCTGGTTCTGTGGGTGCCACCGATGCGCACACCTCCGCGCCTGCTGCAGCGCACGCTTCGCACGTCGATCCCGGCTGCGTTCGCGCTCGCTGCCCTCTGTCTGACCGTGTATACGACCTCCCTCGGCGCCGGAGCATCAGTCGACATCGCCCGGACCAGGCTTACGTCCATCGCCGTCTTCGCGGGACTCGGTCTGCTCCCGCTCATCCGCCCGCCTCGCCGACCGCCTGACGACCCGCTCAGCGACCAGCTCAAGCCATGGGGCCTCGCGGCGATATCCGCCTTCGCCTATCTCGTGATGACCCAGCTGCCGTTCCTGCAGGATCTCTACGGTCTGGCGCCACTCCCGATCGCTGAGCTTGTGGAGCTCGCGGTCCTGGCGACGGGCTGGACGTTCCTCGTTCACGGCATCCGCTGGCTGCTCGCCGCTGCCGGATCGCAGACCAACCGCACCGCCAGCACCATCGCGGGATGAGTCGTAGGCTGGCCTCGCCACGACGCGCTGGGCCGCGTCGGACCCGACAGTCGATGCCACGTGACGATCCGCCCGTGCCACCTCTGTCAGGGATCGTCCGTACTAGGGGAACATCGATGTCGACCACCAGCACCCAGGAGCCAGTCACCCCGAGTGGTGAGCCGGCCACAAGCAGCGCTGACCCCGCCGCCCCGATCAACGACGCGACCAACGACGCGACCACCACGACCAGCCTGACCAGGCGAACGCTGTTGAAGCGTGTCGGCGGCATCGCCGCTGGAGCCACGGGCGCGGCACTCGTCGCCGCCTGCACGCCGGCAGCCGCATCGTGGACCTATCCGCCAAATCCCTCGCCAGGTGCCGGTGGACCGTCGGCGCCACCGTCGGGCACCCCCGCCCCGACATCATCGGAGGAGGCTTCCACCGGCCTGGCCAGCCCGACGCCCAGTGGTCCGGCGCCCTCGTCGCCGGCTTCGTCCGAACCGGCTCGCCCGATGACGATCAAGGAGATCTCGCGTCACCCGAGTGACCTCCCCCCATCGGCCGACTTCACGAAGTACGCGGACGGCAAGTACGAGGGGCTCACGCCACGGAGCGGGAACACCCCGCTGACCCATGAGGTGCACCTGACCACCGTGGAGGGCATCGCGGAGGTCGTGCCGGGAGCGACCATGGAGTACTGGACGTTCGATGGCCAGGTGCCGGGCCCGATGATCCGCGCTCGCGTGGACGACTCCATCGACTTCTATCTCACCAACGACGCCAAGAGCCTGATGCCGCACAACGTGGACTTCCACGCAGTCACGGGGCCCGGTGGTGGAGCCGACCATCTCGACACGCTGCCCGGCAACGAGAGCCACCTCAAGGTCAAGCTC
>CAYNGM010000182.1:0-4896 GCA_964396565.1 uncultured Anaerolineaceae bacterium
CGGGTTGGCCCTGGTGGCGATGATGCTGTTGCGACCGGAGGGCCTGTTCCCGAGCCGCGCCAGACGGCGTGAGCTGCACACCGAAGAGGACGCCGAGTTCGCCGAGCACGGCGACCCGCTCGGCGCGGCGCCCGAATGAGCGGCGCAGGCGTGATGCCGTCCGTGACCGGGACCGGTGCGGCCGCCCCGGGGGCGGAACCGGCGGCGGAAGGGGGCGCCGGCATCCTCCTCAAGGCCGATGCGGTGACCCGCCGCTTCGGTGGCCTGGTCGCAGTCCGGGACGTCGAGCTGGAGATCCCAAAGGGCAGCATCATCAGCATCATCGGCCCCAACGGCGCCGGCAAGACGACGTTCTTCAACGTCATCGCCGGGATCATCGACCCGACGGCCGGCACGGTCACGTTCAAGGACCGCCTGTTGATCACACGCCCCCGCCGAACCTGGCTCGAGTCCATCCTGTGGATCCTGCCGTCCACCCTCGCCATCCTGGTCGGCCTTGCCCTTGGAGCTGGCAACTCTGAGTCAGGCCTCGGGATCACCGGGATCGTGGCGGTCGGGCTGCTCGTCTTCGTGCTGGTCACCGCCGTGGTTCGCCCGCTGTGGTATCAGGACCTGCTGTTGCGCTTCGGCGTGGTCCGCAGCGCGCGACCCAACGACGTCGTAGCCGCAGGCATCGGCCGCACCTTCCAGAACATCCGTCTCTTCCAGAACATGACGGTCCTAGAAAACGTGCTGGTCGGGATGCACCTCCAGCTGTCCTCCGGCCTCATCGATCACATGGCCTCGAGTCCACGCCAGAAGCGTGAGGAAGAGGCAGCCCGCAAGCGGGCCCGGGAGCTGCTGCAGCTGGTCGGCCTGCGTGGACGCGATGACGAGATGGCCAAGAACCTTCCGTATGGCGACCAGCGCCGGCTGGAGGTCGCAAGGGCGCTCGGCAACGATCCGTCGCTCCTGCTGCTCGACGAGCCGACCGCCGGGATGAACCCGCGCGAGACCGCCGAGATGACCGCGCTGATCAGCCGCCTCCGGCACGACACCGGGATCTCCATCCTGCTGATCGAACACGACATGCGCGTGGTCATGGGGATCAGCGACCGGATCACCGTGCTGGACCACGGCGAGCGGATCGCCGAGGGCACACCGGACGAGGTCCGCCGCGATCCACGGGTCATCGAGGCATATCTCGGGAAGCCGGCCACATGACGGAGACGACGTCCATGGTGGAAACCGAAATGACCTCCTCGGGTGACAGCGCGGCCACCGCTGCCGCCGCGACCGACGCGGCCACCACGTCTGGAGCCGATGGCGAGTTCCTCCTGCGCCTGCAGGGCGTGCACTCCTATTACGGTCACATCCATGCTCTGAAGGGCATCGACATCGATGTCCGCAAGGGCGAGATCGTGACCCTCATCGGCACCAACGGCGCCGGCAAGACCACAACGCTACGCACCATCAGCGGGCTGATGCACCCAAAGCAGGGTGCGGTATTCCTCGAGGGTCAGGACGTCTCCACCGTCCCGCCGCACCGCCTCGTCGAGTTGGGTGTCGGGCATGCCCCAGAGGGCCGGCGCGTCTTCTCGCGCCTGACCGTTCTCGAGAATCTCCAGATGGGTGGCTATACCCGTACTGCGGCAGAGATAAGGGAGGACGTCGAGCACGTCTACACCCTCTTCCCCCGCCTCCGTGAACGCTCCTCGCAGAGGGGCGGGACCCTGTCCGGCGGTGAGCAGCAGATGCTGGCCATCGGCCGGGCGCTGATGACGAGGCCGCGCGTGCTCCTGCTCGACGAGCCCTCGCTCGGTCTCTCGCCGCTCCTCGTCCAGCAGATCTTCGCCATCATCGGTGACATCAACGCTCGCGGCATGACGATCCTGCTGGTCGAGCAGAACGCCCTCCAGGCGCTGTCGATCGCCAACCGCGGGTACGTGCTCCAGACCGGCAACGTCGTCCTGTCCGGTCCGTCCGCCGAGCTCGCCCGCAACGAGACCGTCCGCAAGGCCTATCTCGGCGAGGACTGACGGAGCCGCGTCGGGCGATACCGATGGACGAGTCCCGGGGCCCGGCCTTCAACGAGGCGCCGATCCGGATCTCCGGTGCACCGGACCCACGACGGCTGTACGCGGTCATCGCGGTCCTGGTCGCGGTCATCGTCATCCTGATCATCAGGCCGTGGGGCGAAGAAGGTACGCGCAACGCCGGTCCGGCGACGTCGCCACGGGCCGAGGCCGCCGGGCCCACGGCCTTCACCGGGGCGTCTGTGGACGGCCTTGCGGGATCAGGGTTCCCACCCGCCCTCGAGGACCCCCTCGCGGCAACGTGTGCGTCCCCGAGCGGCTGGCGCGCCGCCACGCTCCAGCAGTGGGCCGGGCGAACGCTGCCCATCCGCTCGTGGATCGCCATCGATCCCGTCCCGGCGGACGGTCCGCTGGACCCCGCGATCCCGTTCGCGCCGGTCTCGACGGGCATCGTCACCGCGCTGGGCTACTGCGCCCCCATGACCCAGGCTCAGCGTCCGCCGCCCGACGCGACCGCGACGTTGTGGGCGATCATCGCCAACCAGCCGGTCGCGCTCACCTCCGTCCGGATGGAGCCGGCTGACCCCAACCCCCTGGGCGGATTGTGGCGACGTCCACCCGAGATCCCGTCCGGGACGCCGGTCGCATCCGGACTCACGACCGCGGATGACATCTGGCCACCGGGTCGCTACGTCATCCGCATCGCGCGTCCCGATGGGCGCGACGCCGTGTGGCTCGGGGTCGAGGTGGAGGACCTTGCGCGGCCTGACGAGTCGTCCTCTCGGGGCTCGCCCTCCCCGACAGCGGCCATCGGGCCCTCACCACAGACGAGTCCCTGACCGCGGGCAGATCAGCGGTAGGCCGGTTCCCGCGTCATCTGGTACACGGCGCGCGACAGGATCGCCAGACCGACCCCGGCGATCCACAGACCCGGTCCGTTGGTGAAGACCTGGGTCGGCTCGTCGAACGAGAATGCCCCGCGCAGCATCAGGTCCACGATCCTGACCCCGAGCCCGACCCATCCGACCACGGCCAGGACCGCGAACGAGAACCAGCGGTCGAGGGCGGTCGGTCGGTCGCCGATCGCATAGGGCAGCGCGACGAGGGCGATGGTCAGGACCCCGCACAGGAACACGATGATGCCGCTCGCCTCGAGTCCGTTGCCGCTGGCGACCGGCAGCCCCGGATCGCCACCGACCTGCCACCACGGCAGGATCGAACCGACCACGATCAGGATCCCCCCGATCGCGGCCAGTGTCCGACCTGCGCCAAGGGGCCGTCGATGCATGGTCATGGGGCAGCCGACTCGTCGGCAGCGTCGGGCGACGCGCCGCCATAGACCTCAGGTCGAAGGACGCCGACGAAGCGCAGGTTCCGATAGCGCTCGTCGTAGTCGAGGCCGTAGCCCACCACGAACTGATCAGGGATGGTGAAACCGACATAGTCCACCGGGATCTCGACCAGGCGACGGGCCGGTTTGTCGAGCAGGGTGCAGATCCGGAGTGTCGCCGGGGCCTTGCCGCGGAGATAGCGGATGAGGTAGTTGAGCGTCAGGCCCGTGTCGATGATGTCCTCGACGATCAGGACGTCCTCGCCCTCGATGCTCGCCGACAGGTCCTTGAGGATCCGCACCAGACCGGATGACTCGGTGACGTTCCCGCCGTACGAACTGACTTCCATCAGATCGATGCGGAGCGGCAGTTCGATTGCGCGCATCAGGTCGGCCATGAACGGCAGCGACCCCTTGAGCACCGACACGAGAGTTACGGGACGACCAGCGTAATCGGCGCTGATCCGGGCGCCCAGCTCAGCCACCTTGGCGGCGATCTCGGCCTCGGACACGACCACCTCGCCGACGTCGGCCACGAGGTCGGTCGGACGCGTCGTCATCGACCGGCCACCGGACTGTCTGCCGCGGCCCCACCACCTACCAGGGTCGCCCCGGTTACGACGGTCGCCTCAGTCGGGACGGTCGAGCGCCCGCGTCGTCGTCGGGTCGATCGAGCGGTCGCCACGGTGCTGTCGGGCATCGCCCTCGCGCTGCCAGCCGACACATGACCCGCTGCATCCGATACCGCGTGGGGCGATGGGACCTGACCCGATGTACCGCTCATGTCGTCGGCCAGAGCGTGCTTGCCGTACTTGAGCATCAGGGCCCGGAAGTCGCGCGCGTAGAAGAGCTTGATATCGATGCCCGGGTACAGCTCGCGCAGGCGTCGGAGCTTTCGATTCTTCTTGCGCACCAGCTTCTGGCGGAGCGTCGTCATCTCGAGATAGAGCTCGAGGTCGGGCAGGTAGAAGTCGGGCGAGAAACTCTCGACGACGTCGCCGTCGAGGTTCCACAGGATCGGGAACGTATGCGGCTCGTACTCCCAGCGAACCGCATAGAAGTCGAGGATGCGGGCCATCTCCGCCTCGCTGGCATGGGCGAACGGGGTCCTGTGGTCCATCGGCGGCCAGTCTACCCGAGGTCGGGGCACGACGCCGTCCCACGACCGCGCCAGGGAGCGGTGAGTGCCCGGTCATGGGGGTCTTGCATCGCATACTTATAGGGGGTATGATCCAACGATGGCCACGACATCCGGTCGGCGCCCCGCGCCGGCTCCCGACCCCAGCCACTTCCGGCATTCCTACTCGAAGGATTCGGCCCAGTTGGCGCGCCGGCTGTCGCGCATGGAGGGACAGGTCCGTGGCATCGCCCGGATGATCGAGCGCGAGGAGTACTGCGTCGACATCCTCCAGCAGACGGCGGCGCTGCGAGCAGCCGTGGATGCGCTGGCGATCCTGATCCTGGAAGACCACGTCCAGGGTTGCGTGAGGTCGGCCGCCGAGCGCGGTGAGGCAGACCGCTACGTGGACGAGGTCGTTGACGTCGTCCGGC
>CAYNGM010000183.1:0-2550 GCA_964396565.1 uncultured Anaerolineaceae bacterium
CCACTATCCACGACGAGCACCCCGTTGACGATCACGTGGTCGATCCCGTCGGGGAAATGGCACGGCTCGTCGTAGGTAGCCCTGCTTCGGACCGTCGCCGGATCGAAGATCACAAGGTCCGCGAACGCCCCGTCGCGGATGATCCCGCGCTCGCGTAGTCCGAGCCGAGCCGCGACCGCCCCGGTCATCTTGTGGATCGCCGTCTCGAGGCTCAGGAGTCGTTCATCACGCACGAACTGGCCGAGTATCCGCGGGTAGCTGCCGTAGGTCCGCGGTGCGGGCCTGGCGCCGACGAAGGTCGAGTCCGTGCCGATCATCCCGACCGGGTGCCGGAGGAACGTCCGCATCGAGGGCAGCCATGGCCCGGTCGTGACCTGGCCAACGCCCAGGTCCTCGCCAAGCAACAGGTCGCAGATCACGTCCACCGCATCGTGACCGGTCTCGCTCATGACGTCGGCGACAGTGCGTGACTCCCAGCGCAGCAGGTCGGGACGGCGGAACCCACCAAGCCGTACATCGGCCCAGCCCTGCGTGCTGGCGTAGGCCGCGCCGCGAGCCGCCAGGTCCGAGCGGACCCGATCACGGGTGACCCGATCGGCGAGGCGCTCCTTGAGCGGCCCGGGACCACCGGCCTGCACCCAGCCCGGCAATTGGATCAGCAGACGCGTGCTCGCCCACTCCGATGGATAGCTGTCGAAGGTGACGTCGAGACCCTCGGCGCGGGCATCGTCCACCAGTCCGAGAAGCTGCTCCGGGCTGCCGGGATAGGTCTGGCGGTGATAGAAGTGGGTGATGTGACTCGGCGCGCCGGAACGCCGTCCGATCTCGATCGCCTCGCGGAACGGGTCCAGGAATCGGTCGCCCAACGGGTAGCGAACGTGGGTGTGGTAGAAGCCGCCCGCCTCCCCGGCGACCCTGGTCAGGGCGGCCAGTTCATCGGTCGTGGCGAAGCTGCCCGGCGGATAGTCAAGGCCGGAGCTCAGGCCGACGGCGCCGTCGACCATCGCGTCGCGGAGGAGGGCCGACATCGTGTCCAGGGCGGCGCCGTTCGCCGGGACGTCGTCCCAGCCAAGGGCCGCGATACGCAACGCGGAATTGCCCACCAACGTGCCGATGTTGACGCTGACCGTGCCGTCCATCCGGGTGAGGTAGTCCGCCACCGAGAGCCAGTCGTAGTCGATGGCGGGTCGTCCATCGAGACCGGCGTCGAGCTCGACGAAGGCCTCGAGTTCCGGGCGCGCCCGGAACGGGGCGAACCCGTTGCCGTCGACACCGACGATCTCGCTGGTGACGCCCTGACGGACCTTTGGCTCGTGGTGCGGCTCGGCGAGGATGTGGAGGCCGCCGTGGCTGTGCAGATCGATGAAGCCGGGCGCCACGATGGACCCGGTGGCGTCTATCCGGCGGCCGACGACCGGGGGTTCGGGCTCGCCCGGGCGGAGCACCCGCAGACGCTCGCCCTCTACCACGACCGTGCCCGGTTCACCCGCGGCTCCCGTCCCGTCGACGATGGTGCCGCCGCTGATGAGCAGGTCGACAGCGTCGCTCACGTGAGGCGGGCTCCCTTGCTCACGCGGGGACACCCTCGCGAGCGGCGCCGGGTCCTGACAGCCCTCTGCCGCGGACCCACGCTGCCCGGACCATGTCGGGGTGCGACCGAAAGATCAGCCGCGATGCGAGGTCGTTCGGATCGTCATCGGCGGCCTGCCCGGCGAGCGGGGCGACGAACGCCGGATCGATGGCGATCAGATCAGCCTCCTTGCCGGCCTCCAGGGAGCCGATCACCCCGTCCAGGCCAAGAGCACGAGCACCATCCAGCGAGCCGAGTCGCAACCAGTCGAGCGGCCCAAGCACCGGTCCGGATCCCTGGCCGGCGACCGCCCTGGCATGCTGTACGTAGAACCCGGTGCGCATCACCGTGAAGATCGAGAGGTCCGGTCCACCGGCCACGTCCGAGCCGAGCCCCACCCGCAGACCGGCATCGAGGTAGCGCCCGAGCGGCATCACCCCGCTGGCCAGGAACAGGTTGGACGCAGGGCAGTGCGCGACGCTCGACCCGGTGGCAACGAGTCTGCCGAGTTCTCGATCGGAGAGGTGGACGGCGTGGGCAAGGATCGCCCGGGCGCCAAGGCCACCGGAGCGCTCGTAGACGTCCACGTAGTCGAGCGCCTCCGGGAACAGCCGCGCCACCTCGGCGATCTCGCCACGGTCCTCCGAAAGGTGAGTCTGCCAGTACGTGCCGGTCGCCTTGGCGAGGGACGCTGACTCACGCAGCAGATCGGCGCTGCAGGTGACCGCGAACCGCGGCGTCACCGCGTAGTGCAATCGACCGTCAGCGGCACCGTGCCAGCGTTCGATGAGCTGCGCGCTCTCAGCCAATGATCGATCGAGGATGGTCGCCGGATCGATGGTCAGGTCGTAGGTACCCCGATCCATCATCACCTTGCCGAGGACGGCCCGGATGCCGTGGGCCTCGGCAGCCCGGAACGAGGCGTCCAGGCTTGCCTCGTAGACCGCGCCGTAGGCGACGACGGTGGTCGTGCCGGCGGC
>CAYNGM010000183.1:2560-4892 GCA_964396565.1 uncultured Anaerolineaceae bacterium
CGCGATGCGTTCAGCAGTGGCGACGTCGAAGTCGCGCTCGAGCGGGAAGATGTAGCGCTCGAGCCAGGTCAGCAGGTCAAGGCCCGCGCCAAGGCCGGCGTTCGGCAGCTGCGGCAGATGGGCGTGCAGGTCGACCATCCCGGGCAGGACGACCCATGGTCGCAGGTCGGTGGCGATGTCCCGGGCAGCAGCCGGTGCGGCAGGGTCGTGGGCAGGACCAGCGAACGTCAGGCGGCCATGACCATCGACCACGACCAGGCCGTCGAGCTCATGGAGCGTACCGCCGTCATCGAGCGGACTGAGCAGTCGGGCACGCAGCGCGAACGGCGGGCTGCCGGGAAGTTCCACCGCGACAGGCTAGCAGGGCATGACTACCCCGAAGCGGGAGGAATGGAAAGGCCCGGATCCGCTGTCGGTCCGGGCCGTTTGATCCTGGAGAGTGTCCGCTTGGGCGAGACGCGGTCAGCGCTTCTTGCCACGGACCTCGACGAGGTGCGCCGTCCACTCCGAGCCGCCGCGATCGATCGTCGCCGAGCTGCCATGCCAGCCGCACGTGCAGGTGATGGTCTGTGCCTGGTGCTTGTACTCGTCGATCACGTGCTTGAAGGGCTCATTGGCGACTGGGGACTTGAGGGGCGGGCGGCTGTTCAACGATTGCACTCCTGCGCGGGATGGGCACGACCGGCGCACCGATTTCGGGGGGGACCCTCATTGTACCCGAGAGCGACCTTCTCCGCCCGAACCCGCCCGAACCCGCCCGAACACCATGGCCGGTCGTCGCCCCGGTCCATGCCGTCAGCCAGGGCCCAGGTGATATCCAAGCCGCCGCGGCAATCGACTGATCTCGCGAGTCAGGCGGTCGACTGCGAGCCCCCGGTCCTCGCGGCTCTCGCGACGTGACGCAGCCTCACGAATGAGACGTGCGCCGATCGACTTCGCCGGCTCCGGCGGAAACGCCCGTGGTGGCCGTCCGGCGGCGATGGGCAGGGCGAGGACCGGATCGGCGGCTCGCTCCACGGCCAGCGCGGCGAGGATCCGCCCACCGACCATCGACGGACCGACGCCGTTACCGCTGTAGCCATGACCGTGATGGATGGGGCGGCCCGGCACGGAGCCGAACCACGGCAGGTGGTCGGCGCTGATGTCGATGGGGCCACCCCAGGCGTCCTCGATGCGGACATCGCGCAGCGACGGGAACAGGCGGCGCAGGCCGATCGCCGCTCGCCGGGCCGACGGTGCATCGTCGGTGAAGACCGCGTCGATGCGACCGGCAAACCCGGCACGTCCCCCACCGCCACCGATGGCGATCCGTCCGTCACGGGTCGTACGCAGGTAATGGAGCGTGAAGCGTGCATCGGCGAGTCCCTCGCCACCGGTCCAGCCGAGGTCGCCGAGGCGGTCCGGGATCGGCTCGGTCAGGACGATGTACGACGACCACGTGACCAGGCGTCGGCCGAACCATGGCCACGCCGCCGCCCACGCGTTCAGCGCGATCACCGCCGACCCGGCGAGGACCTCACCTTCGGTCGTGCGGACACGGACCGGGCGCCAGCCGGGCGACCCGACGGAGCCCCGCGGCGACGCCCGACGAGCACCAGACCCGAGCGCGCCGGTCACACCCGGACGCTGCCCATCGATCTCGGTGACCGTGGTCCCCTCGTGGATCACGACACCCCGCTCCAGCAGCGCACGACGCAGTCCGCGCGCGAGGATCGCCGGCTGGATCGTGGCCGCGGCCGGCATCAGCACCCCGGCCCGGAAGACCGGCGAACAGACGCGAGCCGCCACTTCGTCCGCCGTGAGCGGCACCAGTCTGTCGCCCCGCCCGACCGCTCGACATGCCACGACTCCATCGTCCCACGCGCCATCCTGGGCCGGCGACGCCGACGCCTGGAGCGAACCTGCGCGCGTGAACCACGCATCGACACCGTGCCCGACGCACCACGCCCCGAGGTCGTCGACGGCGGCTTCGACGGCGTCGGCAGTCGCCACCGCACCGTCACGGCCGTAGCGCTCGATGAGCGTCGGCAGTTCGTCCCACCAGTTCGTCACGAAACCGCCGTTGCGACCGGACGGACCGCCACCGCAGATGTCGGCCTCGAGGAGCACGACACGCGCCCCCGGCTCGAGCTCGGTGATGCGCCATGCCGTCCACAGCCCGGTGTAGCCGCCGCCGACGATGACCACGTCGGCCGTCGTGGTGCCACGCAACGGCGGCGCGGCACGGGCCAGGTGGGGGGCGGCCGCTGCCTCCTCGGCAAGGGCCTCCCGCAACCACCACGACCTCCGGCGCGCGGTCGGGCGCGCGTCCTCCACGACGCTCATCGCGCCT
>CAYNGM010000184.1:0-4886 GCA_964396565.1 uncultured Anaerolineaceae bacterium
AAGGCGCGCGTCAGCAGTGGCTCAGGCGGGAGGGAGGAGCGCCGACCGGACAGGATCATCGACGACCAGGGGGGATCATCGACGACTGGGCAGGATCATCGACGCGATGCGTCGAGAAGCGCCTCGAGCAGTCGATCGGCCGCCGCATACGGATCGAGTCGGTGCGCGGCGACCCCGTCGGTCACCTCGTCGCGAAGTCCGGCGAGAGTCCCGTCGGCAAGTCGGTCGGCGAGGCGCTCCGCGAGGACCGCCTGGATCTGGGTGGCGGCTCGGACACGTCGAGCGGAGGCGGTCAGGCCCTCGCGATCAGCCACCCGATGTCGATCGATGGCGGCCAGCAGCTCCGGTACGCCCTGACCAGTCGCCGCCGTCGTGACCAGCACGTCTGGACGCTTGGGCTGCGGCCGATCCGTGGCGACCCGCCCGACGGTCGGATTGAGCATCGCTCGCAGCTGGGCAGCAGTCCGCGCGGCGCCGGGCTTGTCACCCTTGTTGACGACGACGAGATCAGCGACCTCGAGCAGACCGGCCTTGATGGCCTGGACCTCATCGCCCATCTCGGGTGCCTCGAGGACCACGGTCGTGTCTGCCGCGGCGGCAACCTCGACCTCGCTCTGGCCGGTCCCGACCGTCTCGATCAGCACGAGATCGAACCCGGCGGCATCGAACACAGTCGCCGCCGAGGTCGCAGTCGATGACAGCCCGCCGGCATGGCCGCGCGAGGCCATCGAGCGGATGAAGACGTCCGGATCGCCGGCGTACGACTGCATCCGCACGCGGTCGCCCAGGAGGGCCCCGCCGGTGATCGGCGACGACGGGTCGACCGCCACGACGGCTACAGGACGACCGGCGGCGCGTACCTCGCCGATGAGTGCCGCCACGAGCGTGGACTTGCCGGCTCCGGGCGGCCCGGTGATACCCACCAGGTGCGCGCGACCCGCTCTCGGGTACAGCAGCCGCATCGCTGCCTCGGCGACCGGAGTCCGGTTCTCGATGGCGGTAAGAAGTCGGGCCAGCGCCAGTCGGTCCCCGCCCACGGCGGCGTCGGCAAGCTCACGCGCTCGCGCGGCAGGGTCCACGACCACGCTACGAGCGCGGTTTGGCGTTGGCGCGCAGGAACTCCGCGACTGACGCGATGGTGGTACCGGGACCGAAGACGGCGGCGACGCCCGACTCCTTGAGCTTCGTGACGTCATCATCCGGGATGATCCCGCCGACTGTCACGAGTACGTCGTCCATCCCCTGCTCGGCCAGCAACTTCGTGATGCGCGGAACGAGCGTCATGTGGGCACCCGACAGGATCGAAAGCCCGACCACGTCGACGTCCTCCTGGAGGGCGGCCGTGGCGACCATCTCGGGGGTCTGGCGAAGACCCGTGTAGACGACCTCGAAGCCCTCGTCACGAAGGCCCCGCGCGAGTACCTTGGCGCCGCGGTCGTGGCCATCGAGCCCGGGCTTGGCGATGAGGACCTTGAGCGGTCGATCGGACATGGTCCGTATCGTACCCGCCGCCCGAGGGCCTGACGTCCCCGCCGCGCGGCGCTGGTACGGGCGGGGCAGCGACCCGGGGGTCGGGGCGGCGACCCGGGGGTCGGATCGCCGCCCGAGCGCTTGGATCGCCGCCCGATCACCCGGCGACTACTGGGTGACCTTGAGCACCTGCCCGATGTCGGAGAACACCGAGTTGTTGCTGATGTAGATGGCTCCGGATCGACTGACGGTCATCCCGCCAGGAGCGACGAGACCGGGAACCACGATCTCCTTCTGCGTCCCGTCCCTGCCCACGCGAACGAGACGACCCGCGAGGTCACCAGAGAGCAGGCCGTTCCGACTGATCTCGAGGACCAGCATGCATCCGTGCTTGTCGAATGCGATGTCGATGATGTTGGTGAACCCCTCGGCGACGACCTTGGGCGCGTGGCCAGGGACCACCTTGTAGACCTTCGCCGCGCCAGACGGGAACGGGAAACCCGTCAGGGTCCCGACGTACCACGCCCCACCGTGACGGACGACCGACGTCGGGACCGCCTGCATGTCCACCGGGCCGAACGGGCTCGGCGTGTTCGGTGTGGACGGGAAGACCGCCAGGAGCCGCTTGCGCGCGTGGTGTCCGACCCAGATGAGCGAGTTCCCGCCGGCATCGGCGACGGCCACGCCGTGGCGTCCGGCCGCTACCGAGTACGGATTGGAATCAGGGGGCAGCACGCCGTCGGGGTTGTGCTTCCCCTCGAAACCGGCGATGTCCGCGTAGCGGGACCAGTGGCCGTTGCGCACATTCGCCCGGATCAGCCAACCGGCGGCCTTGACGTCCTTGGGCAGGTTCACCCGGTTGGCAGGATCCCCGCCGAGGTTGATCGGGATGTACGCCTTGCCCATGCCCCGGAAGGCGATGTCTGACGGTCCGCCGGCATTGCTGCCATCAGGTGCCGCACCGGACGGAAGCCCGGTCAGGACGCGCTTCTGGTGGCTACCCTTGATCCGGGTGACGGCTCCGCTGGTGCCGTAGCACATCGGACCCTCGGGCCCCTGGGCGCACAGCAGCGTGCCGCCGGAACCCGCCTCGGCTACGTAAAGGGCACCATCCGGTCCGAAGGACAGCCCGCGCGGATTGTCGAGACCGTCAGCGACGACCTTGACCTTCGGCTCGTGGGCTGCCGCTGCACCCGTGAGCAGCAGAGCGCCAAGCAGTCCTCCGATGAGGGACAGGGTGATCATCCGCCGTCTCGGCATGAGCTACCTCCTCGCGTTCTTCTCGCGGTCGAGCCCCCCTGTATCAGGGGGCGATAGTGCGCTCATGGTGTCGTGCGGGGTAGTACGGGAACGTTACGGATGGTGCGTCCTGGCACCACGAAGCGGCGGGGTCTCGAGTCAGGAGGCTCGAATCAGCGGACCCGAGTCAGCGACCGAATCAGGGACCCGAGTCAGCGACCGAATCAGAGACCGAATCAGAGACCGAATCAGAGACCGAATCAGAGACCGAATCAGAGACCGGATCGGCGACCGACCACGGTTAGGCTCCCGGGGATGGCCTCGCCAGGTGATCCAGGAACTCGGCCCGGGTCCGGTCGCGGGTTCGGAAGAGCCCGAGCACCGAGGACGTGGTCATGATCGTGCCCGGCTTGCGGATGCCGCGCATGACCGCACACAGATGGGTCGCCTCCATGACGACACCGACCCCCTGGGGTGCGAGTCGGTCCTGGAGGAACTCCGCGATCTGCTGGGTCAGCCGTTCCTGGACCTGGAGCCGGCGTGAGTACATCTCCACGACCCTTGGGATCTTGGACAGGCCGATGACCCGACCGCGAGGGATATACGCGACGGCCGCCGTCCCGAAGAACGGCAGGAGGTGGTGTTCGCACAGCGAGTAGAACGGGATGTCCTTGACGATGACCATCTCGCTGTAGGCGACATCGAAGATGGCCCCGTTGATGAGCCGATCAGGATCGACGTGATAGCCGGCAGTCAGCTCGGTGTACATCCGGTGGACACGCTCCGGTGTCCCGGCCAGGCCCTGGCGCGTCGGGTCCTCACCGATCTCGACGAGGATCTCGTGGACGGCCGCTTCGACCCGGCCGTTGCCCTCGTGTCGGCCGGCTCCCTCGATCAGGGATCCGGCCTGCGTGGGCACCTCGCCGATCTCAGTCTCGATCTCATCGACGATGGCGCGCACGTGGTCGGGCAGTTCCTTCTGGTCAGGCATGTGTCGGATGGTACGCCGTGGCGCATCCGGCGCTGCTTCCTATGCCACAACCCGCGCTGCGGAGGAACTGGGGAAGCCGTCGCCCGCTGCTGGACCCGATCCCCCCGCATACGACGCCGGCCCCTGACCCCGATCCTGCCGACTCCTCTCCCGCCAGTCCTCCGATCCTGCCGACTTCTCTCCTGCCGGGCCTCCGATCCTGCCATATCGTCACCACGTGACCCTTGGGCGCGACCGGCGACGATCCCAGCCGCCCAAGACCGTCCGATACGGCGGCGCTGAGGGCTACTTGAGCTTGATCCGAGCGGGGATCGGACTCCATCGGCCTGAACGGGCCGACCATCGAGGCTGGATATACCCCTTCTCCGGGCCCAGAGACAACCCAAGCGCCACTCGATGACGATATGGCAGGAAATGGGCGTGGACTGGGAGAAGGAAGGCCAGGATGCAAGCGTCCCGGCCGATCCTGACGGCGGACCGGCGATGCCGGATTGACGGGGGCGGACCGGCGATACCGGATCGGGGGACGGACCAGCGATACCGGACGACGGGGAGCGGCCCGGATGGTCAGCACGTAGCAAGGGTCAGCTGGCCGCCACGGCCCCGCACATCAGCCGCCCAAGGCCTCCCGACCGACCGTCCCCGAGGCCCCGAACCCCGCCGCCGGTAGCGGCTCGAACGGCCGTCCCTCCGCGCCACGCAACCAGGCCCGCGCGTTCTCGCCGAGCGACGGTCGGTGGTAGCCGCCCTCCTGGAGGATGACCAGCCGCCGGCCGAGGGCAGCGACACGCCGACCGACCTCGTGGTAGACGTCGGTCGTCAACGCGAACGACCCGATCGGATCGAGCCCGTAGGTATCGAACCCCAGCGACACGACGACGACCGAACCCGAGATTGCCGCGATCGCCGCACACGCCTGATCCACGGCCGCCAGGTAAGCAGCATCCGTCGTCCCGGGCGGGAGCGGGAAGTTGAAGTTCTCCCCGGCGCCCGGCCCCTCCCCGGTCTCGTCGGCACGGCCCAGGAAGTACGGGTAGTCGTGGTCCGGATCGGCATGGATGGACACATAGCGGACACCCCCGCGTCGCCAGAAGATCTGCTGCGAGCCGTTGCCGTGGTGGTAGTCGACATCGAGGATCGCGACCGGCTCACCGGTCCGCCGCGCGATGTCGTGGGCGGCGATGGC
>CAYNGM010000185.1:0-4882 GCA_964396565.1 uncultured Anaerolineaceae bacterium
CGGTGGTAGGTGATGGCGAAGCGGTGGGCCTCGTCGCGCAGGCGCTGGACGAGATAGAGCGTCGGTGACGTGGCGGGGAGCACCACCGGGTCGGAGCGGCCGGGCAGGAACAGCTCTTCACGCTCCTTGGCCAAGCCGGCCAGTGGCAGATCGTGCAGACCAAGCTCATCAAGCACTTCCTTGGCCGCGCTGACCTGGCCCTTGCCGCCGTCCACGATGACGAGGTCGGGCATCGACCAGCGCCGCTCCTCGGCACTCCCCTCCTCACCTGCCTTGGTCGGGCGGAAGCGACGGCGCAGGACCTCCTGGTGGCTGGCGAAGTCGTTGGCGCCCTCGACCGTCCTGATCCGGAACCGCCGGTACTCACCGGTGCGCGGCTTGCCCTCCTCGAAGACGACCATGCTGGCGACCGATTCGCTCCCCCCGAAGTTGCTGATGTCGTAGCACTCGATACGCATGGGCGGCCCCGGCAGCCCGAGTGCCGCCGCCAGTCCCTCCAGGGCGGCCAGGGTCTTGCCGTGGTCGGCCAGCCAGCGGGCATGCTCGCGGGTGAGGGTCTCGTCGGCGTTGCGTGTCGCGAGTGCCATGAGCTCGCGCTTCTCGCCGCGTCGCGGGACTCGCAGGTGGACCGGACCGCCACGCCGACTCGCGAGGAACGCCTCGAGGACCCCGACGGAATCGTCGACGACCGCGTCGTTGGTGTCGACCGCGTCGTTGGTGTCATCCGGCCCGGCCGCCTCGTGCATCCCCTCATCGGTGGGCAGCGCCGGGACGTAGATCTCGCGCGGGATCGACGTCGCCCGCGCGTAGTACTGCTCGAGGAAGCTGCTGAGCACCTCGTATTCCGATGCGTCGCGGTCAGCGTCGAGCAGGTAGACATCCCGCCCGATCATCTTGCCGTCCCGGATCACGAACAGGGTCATGGCCGCCTGCCCGTCCTGGCGGGCCATCCCGACGAGGTCGAGCTCGACCCGTGCGAAGGCAGCCATCTTCTGGCTCTCCATCGTTCGCTCGATGGCTCGGATCTTGTCGCGCAGGACCCCCGCGCGCTCGTACTCCTGGCGTTCCGATGCAGCCGCCATCTCGTGGCGCAGCGCCTTGACCAGCGTCTCCTGGCGGCCCTCCAGGAAGAGTTCGACCTGTTCTATGTCGGCGCGGTAGGCCGCCCGGTCGATCGCCTCGATGCATGGTCCCTGGCAGCGCTTTATGTGATACAGCAGGCATGGCCGGGCCAGGGCGCGTTCCCCCTCGTGGATCTCGATCGTGCAGGTCCGGAACGGGAACAGGCGTCGGACGAGGTTCATCGACTCGTCCACCGATGTCGCCGAGGCGTACGGGCCGAAGTAGCGGCTGCCGTCGTCGACGAGCTTGCGCGTCCGCTCGACCCGTGGAAAGTCGTCGCCCAGGGTCACCTTTATGTACGGGTAGCTCTTGTCATCCTTGAGGCGGACGTTGAACCGGGGTCGATAGCGCTTGATGAGGTTCGCCTCGAGGAGGAGCGCCTCGCTGACGCTGTCCACCTCGGTCACCTCGATGTCCACCACCTTGTCGATGACCTCGCGGATCCGATGCACGTCGCCCGGACCGCGCGGGACGTGGCGCTGCCAGTAGCTGCGCACACGATGACGCAGGCTCTGGGCCTTGCCGACGTACAGGACGTCGCCCCGGCTGTCCTTCATCAGGTAGACGCCGGGGCGATCGGGCAGGCGCTGGAGGGTAGCCTCGAGTTCGGGGGTCACACCCCGATGCTAGGTCAACGTGGGCGGAGACGCAGACTGGCCCATCGACCCCAGGCGTGACCCTTGCCCGGCCACGGCTTGTGGTGACCCCAGGCGTGACCCTTGCCGTGGTGGTCCTTGTCGTGCCCGACGGCACGGCCGGGCCGATCCGGCTGGTCGTTCGCTGGGGGCTCGACCGGTGGCGGGGGTGGGGGGGGAGGTGGCGTATAGCTGACCGTGACCGTGAACGCAGCCGTGGCGACGTTGCCGCTGGCATCGCTGGCCGTGCAGGTCACCACGGTCTGCCCGACCGGGACATCGGTGCCTGCACCCGGGCTGCACGCGACGGCTGGGGCCGGATCCACGATGTCAGTCGCCGACGCCGCGGCATACGCGAGCGATGCTCCCGCGGGACCGCCCGCCACGATCTCGTGGTCGGTGTCGGTCACGAGGGCCGGTGCCGTCGTGTCCACCACGGTCACCGCGAACGACGCCGCCGCGGAACGTCCGCCGGAGTCGGTCACGGAGCAGGCGACGGTGGTCGTGCCCAGCGGCAGGACCTCCCCCGCCGCCGGGCTGCAGATGGGGGTCGGGTCTGGATCGTCCTCGGCGTCCGTCGCGCTCACGATGAACGCCGCCGTCCAGCCACCGACCGTGTTCGCCTCGACCGTCATGTCGGCCGGGACGGCGATCGTCGGCGCGGCGTTGGCCACGACCGACAGGCGCAGGACCAGCGTCGTCGCCGTCCCACTCAAGGCTCTTGTGTCGTCCGTCCCCGCCGGCGACAGCGTCCGCCCATAACCGATGGTGTAGGTGTAGCCGAGGTTGGGCGTCGCCGGCGCCCGCAGGGTGACCGTGCTCGATCCGCCGGCCACGACCGGGAGTGGGTCGGGACACTCTGCCCCGTCGGTCGGCCAGTCGGCAGGGATCGGTCCGAGCGTGGCCGGCGTGACCGAGACGACCGCTCCGCCGCTCGGGGCCGCGCTGACGGTCTTCGCCAGCGCGATCGACTGGCCGGCGTCCGGATGCCCGGTCCCGGAGCAGGTGAGCTCGAACCCCACCGTCACGCTGACCGTGCTCGACGGCCCGACCTCCCCGAGGTCGATGGTGGACTGCGGCCCGGCCGTGACTGCGTCGCCGTCCGAGCGCAGGCTGTCGGCGAAGACGAGACCACTCGACGCGAGCGCCCCAACCATGGCGAGGACGACCGCCCGAAGGATCACCGTTCGCTGCATCGCTCGCTGCTGCATCGCCGTCACGTCTCCCAGGGCCACCAGGTCGGCCGACCTCCCGACCGAGACCTGGTGCCCGACATCGTCCGACCCGGCAGCACCTCGCTCCAATGACCGAATCGGTGCGTTCGGTGCGGGGCTGCGCCCCCCTTCGGTACCGGTTCGGTGCGAAAAATCACCGAACCCGGGCCGTGGGCCCGGGTTCGGTCTCGATCCGTGGTCTGACATGCCCGGCGCTTGACCGGGTCTGGGCAGACGGCTATTGCTTGACGACGCGACCCTCCACCGCCGCGCTGACCGGGGAGTGGGCGCCGATGTAGGCGGCGACGATCTCCATCAGGTCGTCACCGGGCTGCAGGACGTCCGTGCCCTCGATCAGGTTGGTGTAGCCATCGCCGCCCGTGTACACGAAGTCGTTGATGACCATCCGGAACGTGGTCGTGTCGGTGACCGGCGTCTCCGGTCCACCCATGCCCTGGGGCGTGAGCCACATCCCGGTGATCACCGGGGTCGTGCCGTTGCAGGTGAACGTGATGCGCATTCCCGAAAGCTGCGGCGTCCGACCCGTGTGGATCGCTGAGTCACAATTCGGGGACACGCCGTTCATGAGCGCGACCTTCATCTGGGCTCCGGTGTAGGTCGCGATGACCGTCCGGTTCCCGAATGGCAGGATCGCGAAGACCTCGCCCCAGGTCACCTCGCCCGGCTTCTCACCGGCCGATGGCGGCGCCATCACGAGATCAGCCCGCAGACCGCCCGAGTTGGCCAGGGCGACATCGACCCCCGGGTACTTGTCGCGGGTCGCGTCGGCGACGAGGTTGCCCATCGCCGACTCGCTGCGGCGAGCAGGGTCGCGCAGGATGTCAACGGCCTGGGTGCCGATGACCTTGTTGCGCAGGATGGCCGTCTCGGCGTTGGCCGCATCGATGATCGCCTGCGCCGCGGGCTCCGGGGCGACGCCAAGCGTCTTTGCGACGCGTGTCGAGCCGCCCGCCCACGTGACATCACCACCACGCACCATCAGCTGGAGCGTGGAGTATGTCGCGCCGGCGTTGACACCCTCGGTGACCAGGATCCGGCCGACCATCGTGTTGGACACCCGATGGGTGTGGCCGGCGATGATCGCATCCACCGTGGACGACTGGAGCGCCGTCGCGATAGTCGTGATGGGGCCATCCCATGGGACAGCCGGGTTCGAGCCGATCGCGTTGAGGCCGTTGGACGTCCCCTCGTGGATGACCACGACCTGGACGCGTACCCCCTGCTTGCGCAGTCGGTCGGACTCGGCCTTGAGGGCCGGTGCTGCGGGCAGGAAGGTCAGGCCCTCGGTCGCACCCGCGCCGACAAGCTCAGGAGTGGTCTCGAGACCGGCGCCGATGACGCCGACGCGCACGCCATTGATGTTGAGGACGACCGACGGTCGGACCCAGCTCGGGCGCTTGCCCGTGGCGGTCTCGATGATGTTGGTGGCCAGGAACGGGAAGTCCGCCCGCGCCTGGTGCTTGAGCAACCGCTCGACTCCGTAGTCGAACTCGTGGTTGCCGTACGCGGTCGCGTCGAGCCCCCAAGTGTTCTCGACGTCGATCGCCGGCATGTCCTCGAGCAGCAGCGAGTTCGGGGGCGAGGCGCCCACGTTGTCGCCGCCGGCCAGGATCCGGGCGCTGCCCGGCAGCGAGCGGTCCTCCTCACGGAACATGGTTCCGAGATAGGCGCCACCGCCGACCGTCGAGTTCACCCCGTCGAACGACATGGTGGTCGGCTCGAGCTGGCCGTGGAAGTCGTTGAGGCCGATGATCGAGACGGGCTTGATCGACGACCCGCCCTTGAGCGCACTGCGCAGGACGACGCCTTGCGCCTGCTGGGGCATCGGCACACGCAGCATGTAGGCGAGCGTCGGTGCGACATCGATGGTCCGCGCCGAGATCGTCCGAT
>CAYNGM010000186.1:0-4880 GCA_964396565.1 uncultured Anaerolineaceae bacterium
CGACCGCCCCGAGCGCGCCCGGTCCATCCGTGGCGGTCCGAACCGCGAATCCCGCGTGTTCCAGGTAGGCACGTGCGATGGCCGCGAGCCGGGGCGCGGCGTCGACGAGGAGGATGGTCTGCATGGGCATCACGTGTGGATGCATCGTAGACGCCGGTGGAGGCCCCGACGTCTACGCGCTCGATCAACTGGCGGTGTCGTCAGCGTCGTCGGTGTCGATGTGGTCGGTGGCGTCGCCCCGTTCGTGTGCGGCGCGATGCCACTCGTCGAAGGTCGCGTGACGGGCATCGAGGTGCTCGTTCCAGCCACCTGGGCCCCCGCGACCCCTCGGACCCCCCGGTCCGCCCGGTCCGCCCGGACCCCACGATCCGCCCGGACCCCACGATCCGCCCGGACCCCACGATCCGCCCGGGCCACCGCGACCGACGACGAACAGGAACCGGATCATCCCGATGAGCAGGAACACGAAGAGCAGGGTCGCCAGGAGGCCGAAGAACGAGAAGCCGGGCCAACCGACGCCCCAGCCCCAACCCCAGCCCCAACCCCAGCCCCAACCGTGGACCGGCTGGACGACGACCGGGGTGACTACGGTCGCACCATCGGGGCCGCTCGTGATGGTGTTCGGGCTGATGGCCACGATGTTGGAGGCGACGCCGGCCTGGAAGGCGGTCGTGGCTATGGATCCGCCCACCACGACGATGGCGGTGATGGCGAGCAGGGCGATGAGGAAGCGACGCATGGTGCGATCTCCTGTATGAGGTTTGTCGATGACCAGATCGTCGCGCCGACCTGTGGAGCCGCGATGGAGACGACGTGGACAAATCGGGGAGCTGGGATGGCCTGGCCTCGCGCATGCGTGGTGCGGGAGCGACGCGAAATCGGCTGCGCTCGCTCGGGCGCCAAAATTCGATCGACATCCGTGATGCCATTCGGCCGCATCGCGATGCGAGGGACTGCCTCCTCTCGGCTGCGCTCGCTCGGGCGCCGAAATCGATCGACATCCGTGATGCCATTCGGCCGCATCGCCGAGGCGGTTCAGCGGGTGATGATGGTCGTGGGCGCGATCTGAGGTGATCGCCTGCGTTGGTCCCTGTGAAGCGCTGCATCTGCGCCAGACGTCCTGTTGCGGATAAGCAGAAGGAAACTGCTGGTGAATGGGCCGACGTCATGATGGCGGGCATGCCCTGGGATGAGGACGCGGCGGCGGCACGGCGGCGGGATCCGGTCGCTGCCCGCGGCATGAAGCGCATCGGCGCGGCGACGCGCGAACGACGTCAGCGGCGACACCTGTCTCAGCGTGACCTCGGCGTCCTGACGGGTCTGCATCAGAGCACCATCTGTCGGTTCGAGCGCGGGGAGCGTTGCGGGATGCGCTGGGTTCGCTTCGCCGCAATGGTCGAGATCCTCGGTGGTCTCGACTTCGACCCACACCTCGGGCAGACCTTCGAGCAGCGACTGTTCGGTCCAGCAGGACTCAACCCGTACCCGCCGGTCGCGCTCGAGCAACTGGACGAACTCGAGGCAGCGTTAGCGAAACTGCGTGCGGGTGTCGAGGACCGTGAACGCGCCCGGCTCGTGCGCGAGCGGAAGCGGTTCATCGACCACACCCATGGAGACCGCACCCACGGCGACGGCACCCACGGCGACGGCACCCACGGCGACGGCACCCACGGCGATCACGTCCAAGGGGATCAGGACTGAAGTCCCCGCGCCACGCCCTCCGATGCGGCCGAATGGCATCGCCGATCTCGTGTCAGATCGCTGAGGTGCCGGTCATGGACTCCTCCGACCGACCGCCACGACCCCCCGATGCGGCCGAATGGCATCGCCGATCTCGTGTCAGATCGCTGAGGTGCCGGTCATGGACTCCTCCGACCGACCGCCACGACCCCCCGATGCGGCCGAATGGCATCGCCGATCTCGTGTCAGATCGCTGAGGTGACGGTCATGGACGCCTCCGACCCACCGCCACGACCCTCCGATGCGGCCGAATGACCTTCAGGAGGGTACGCCGGGTGCTTGTGGTGTGCTGACGCACCGCGCGTGACAAGGTAGCTGTCACGCACGGCGGCGACCCTTGTTGCCCGACGGGCGTTCGACCGGGATCGCCTGGGGTCTGGGAACCGGAGGATCTGATGGCCGAAGAGGGCGTCGCTGCACCGCTGTCGGATGGCGTGCGGTGCGCGACATGCGGTGATGCCCTGGATGGTGATCCGGATGAGGATCCGGCTGGCGACGCCGGGCTTCCGATCTGCGGCGAGTGCGCCCGCGAGCGCGACTTCTTCGTCCTGGACATCGAGGACGGTGTGCTCGACGGCTCGATTGATGGCTGACTCCGCTGGGCCATTGGGGGCCGGTGCGTCGGTGGGCGGAACCGGCAGCGCCAGCGACCAGCCATTCATCTAGGATGCACGACGTGGGGGATCGCCTCGAGTCTCACGGCGCGCGGACCGAACGCCTGGTAGTCGAGCGTCTGCGCGCGGTCGTCGATCCGGATGTCGCCGTCCTCCCGAACGTCCGCTGGATCTCGCGAGACCATGGGGTCGAGCACGACGGCGAGGCGGATGTCGTCATCGCTGATCCGGACCGCGGGTTCCTCATCCTCGAGGTCAAGGCTGGCGAGGTCCACCGTGACGCGAGTGGCCAGTGGTTCGCCGGCGGGCCGCTCCCCCGGAGCCCGTTCCAGCAGTCGGCCGCCAGTCGTCATGCACTCGTTCGCAAGCTCCGCGAGCTGTCCGCCTGGCCGGCGGGTCGCAAGCCGATCAACGGGCACGGTGTGGCTCTGCCGGATGTCGACCTCGATTCGATGCGCGGCCGTCTCGGGCTCGATATCCTGGGCCCGGATGCCGATCCGGAGCTTATCGCCGACCAGTCGATGTTCGTCGACGACGTCGATGGTCGACGCGAGCTTGGCGCCTGGGTGGATCGCGCGTTCGGGCATTGGGCGGGGACGCAGGGGACGTCCGCGCCGGGTCGCGACGGCGTGGACCTGTTCCTGGCCACGATGGTCGAGCCGTTCGAGATCCGCTCGATGCTGCGCTACGAGATCGCCAACGCCGAACCCGAGGTGGTTCGGCTCACACAGGGCCAGTACCAGCTGTTGAACACGCTGCGGGGCGTGCGTCGGGCGGCGATCGTGGGTGGCGCGGGAACCGGGAAATCGATGCTGGCGGCGGAGAAGGCTCGGCGGCTCGCACGAGAGGGCTTCTCGACGCTCCTCGTGTGCTTCAACGCTCCGCTCGCGGCGATGCTTGGGGAGGAGACCGCGGAAGTGGCTGCGACGACGGGCCTCCTCGAGGTCAAGACCTTCCATCAACTGTGCCTGGACCTCGGGCGGGCCGCGGGCGTGCTTGGGGAGCGGCCAGACCCCGTTCCGCCTTCGTGGTTCAACGAGACCCTGCCCGCCGCGCTGGAAGCGGCGATCGAACGTGACGGACCGCGGTACCACGCGGTCGTCGTCGACGAGGGGCAGGACTTCGCGACCGAGTGGCTGTTGCTGCTCGAGGCGCTGTCGTTCGGTGGCCGCGAGGACGTCCTGTATGTCTTTCACGACCCGGCGCAGGCCATCTACCGCGAGGACGCCGTCGGGCAGCTCGGTCTCGTGGAGTTCCCGATCGGGATGAACTGCCGGAACGCCCGGCCCATCCACGAGCTCGTGGCCCGGTTCGCCGGGGAGGGGCTGGACGCCGTTCCGTTGCTCGAAGGCGGCCGCCCCCCGGAGTTGATCGACGCCGAGGACGAGGCGGCCACGCTCGAGGCTCTCCGACGGGTCCTCCACCGGCTCCGCGTGGACGAGGACGTCTACCCGTGGCAGATCGCCGTCCTCACCGGGGCTCGACTCGAGGAGTCGGCCGTGTGGCGCAAGCGACGGTTCGGGAACGAAGTGCTCGCGAACCCCGCGGTGGATGACGCGGGGCACCACCTGGGCGCGGCCGCGCACGAGGTACCGGAACTCCCCTCAGACGCGATCCTGTGCGAGACCATCCGTCGGTTCAAGGGGCTGGAACGTCCAGTCATCGTGCTCGTCGAGCTGTCAGCGGGGGAGGGCTCGCCCGAGGCGGACCGTGCTTTGGAGCGCCTGCTCTACGTGGGCGCGTCACGAGCCCGCGAGCACCTCGTGGTCATCGCGCCGGCGGCTGTCCTGGAGCGGCTCCGATGATCCGAGGACTACAGACCCAGCGAGAATCGGAGGGCGGCATCCACTCGGTCGAGGACCTCGGGAGGGAGTCGACCCGCGCGCGGTCCCAGCCCGACCGTTGGGATGGTTCAAGCTTCGACCCGGTCGACCTCGCCACGCGACTTGCCGGCGGGGTGTGGGGACACCTCGTTGGCGACGCAGTCGGCGTGCCGTATGAGTTTCGGAGTGTGGCGGCGATCGCGGCGGACGGGCCCGTGCGGTTCGGGGCCACGGGCACGTACGGCGTGCCGCCCGGAACGTGGAGCGACGACGGTGCGCTGATGCTCGCCCTGCTCGACTCGCTGCTCACGAACGGCTTCGACCTTGAGGATCAGGGCCGAACGGCACTCGCATGGCGACAGCGGGGCGAGTACACACCGGATCGTGTGGTCTTCGATATCGGGAACACGACGTCCCAGGCGCTCGATGCGATCGCCGCTGGCACGCCTGCGGCAAATGCCGGCCCCACCGATGAGTACAGCTGCGGTAACGGCTCGCTGATGCGCATCCTGCCGATCGCGCTGGTGGAGCGCGACCTGCTCGACACAGCACTGGCCGACAACGCATGGCGTGCGTCACGCGTCACCCACGGTCATCCGTCCGCGCAGATCGCTTGTTCGATGTACACGCTGATCGCGATGCGCCTCTTGGCCGGCGAACGCGACCGCCCCGCCGCCCTCCGATATGCGGCCGAATGGCATCG
>CAYNGM010000187.1:0-4827 GCA_964396565.1 uncultured Anaerolineaceae bacterium
CGTGGACCGCTCGACGGGGCCGACGACCCGGGCTCAGGTGCCGGACGGGCGGGCGGCTCCTCGGCCTGCTTGAGGCTGAGCCCGAGACGATGTCGCTCGGAGTCGAGCGAGATGATCTTGAGCTTGAGCTGCTGGCCCTCGTGGACGACGTCGCCAGGGTGAGCCACCCGCTGGTGTGACAGCTCGCTGATGTGGATGAGTCCCTCGAGTCCGTCACGCACCCGCACGAACGCACCGAAGTTGACGAGCTTGGTGACCGTTCCGTCGATGATGTCCCCGACCTTGAAGTCGGCGACCGTCGAGTGCCACGGATCGGGCTGGAGCCGACGGATCGACAGGCTGATCCGACCGCGCTCGTGGTTGATGTCGATGACTTCGGCCTCGACCTCGTCGCCGACCTTGTAGCCGGCTTCGGGGTTGTTGACCTTGTTCCACGACAACTCGCTCTTGTGCACGAGGCCGTCGATCCCACCGAGGTCGATGAACACCCCAAACGGCGCGATGCTGCGCACGGTACCGGTGACCTTCTGGCCGACCTGCAGGCTGCTGAACAGCTCGTCGCGCTTCTCGCGGCGCTCCTCGTAGAGGGCGACCTTCTCGGACAGGATCAGGCGGTTTGCCTTGCGGTTGACCTCGAGGATCTTCAGGCGGAGCTTGCGGCCGACGAACGGCTGGAGCTTCTCGGCGATCTCCTGGGCCGCATCGCGCGGCTGGTCGTTCTGCGGACGGCGCGGGAAGTCCACGATCTGGCTGATCGGGACGAAGCCGCGGATGCCGCAGTCGACGATGAGGCCGCCCTTGTTGTGGTCGATGACCGGGGCCTCGATGATGACGCCCGCTTCGAACTGCTCCTGCATGGCGCGCCACTTGCGCTCGAGTCCGGCGCGGCGGAGCGACAGGACGGCATGACCCTCCGGCGACTCCGGCTGAAGCACGTAGACGAGGACGGTATCGCCGATGTTGAGCGGGGCCTGGCCCTCGCCATGACGACCGAACAGCTCGCGATTGCTGACCACGCCCTCGGACTTGGCGCCGATATCGACGAGGATCTCGTCCTTGTCGATACGCACGACCGAGCCCTCGACCACGTCACCGTGCTTGAAGCTTCGGATGTCGGAATCCTGCTCGGCGAGCAGTTCCTCCATCGTGGTCGGCTCGGGACCGAGCTCGCGCGGCGGTGCGACCGGCTCCGGCTCGTCGTCAGCCGCCGGCGCGTAGGCCGTCTCGTCTGCGTCGAGCGTTGCCGCGCCATCCTGCGCGGTCGCGATCGGCGCCGCCTCTTCGCTGGGGACGTCAGCAGCCTCCTCGCTCGACTGCTCAGCGCTCGCCGGCGGGGCCGCCTCGACCGTGCCGTCGGCGAGTGGTGTCGGATCGGTCTCGCCGAGCTCGGCTTGGGCCTCGAGCACCGGCGCGGGCTCGTCAGCGACGGCCACGCTCGCGGCGGGCTCCGCGGGCGACTCGGTCGACACGGAGGCTGGGGCCTCGATGTCCGGCGCGGTCCCGCCTTGCGATTCTTCGGTCAACGGTCTGGTCACTCCTGGTCGTGGATTCGCTCCCGGGAATCACGAACGGCCCGAGCGCTGCTCAGGCCGTGTCAAGGGGACGGTGGGGATTGGGTCCGGGGTGATCCTCCGCGGTCCACTCCTTCGCGTTCGCTGGGGCCTGATTCTCGCTCTTAAACTGTCCATGCCCCGTGGGGCCGGGAGAGTCTAGCACAGGCCAACTTGCAGCCACAATCGGCTACGATCGGTCGACCGTGCCCGAACTCCCGGACCTGACCGTCGTCGCCGAGGCGCTCGACGCTGCCCTCCGCGGACGTCCGGTGACCCGGGCCGTGGCCCATGCACCACTGGCGATAAGGGGCACGCCACCTGAACTCGAGGCACTCACCGGCCAGCGTGTCGAGGCGATCCGGCGACGCGGCAAGTTCCTGGTGATGGACCTGGAGCGTGACTGCGTGGTCGTCAACCCGATGTTGACCGGCCGCTTCCAACTCGCCATGGACGCGCGGGTGAAGTACCCATCCAGGACTGCCTTGATCGTCGGGTTCGGTCCGCGCGTCCCCAAGCCCGCTGGCGACCCGTTCGCCCCCTGGACCGGGGGCGCGGCGTGGGTGCCGGCCGATGACGCCGAACCCGAGATCCGCTACCGCGACCCGACGCAGATGGGCAAGGTGTACCTGCTCCCGGCAGGGGTGGAGCGCCCGGTGCCCGGACTCCGCACCGACGAGATCGGCCCCGATGCCGACGATCCGGCCCTGACCCTCGATGCGTGGAGGGAACGCATCCGGCGCCACCCCGGCGAATTGAAGAACCTGCTGCGCAACCAGGCGTTCGTCGCCGGCATCGGCAATGCCTACAGCGACGAGATCCTCCATGCCGCCGGGCTCCTCCCGTTTCGCAAGCGGTCGAGCCTGGCGCCCGAAGAGGTCGACGCCATGTACGTCGCGATGCGGGCGACGATCGCGAACGCGATCGATGTCCTGCGGGTGCGCGTACCACCGACGTTCGAGACCCAGGTACGTGACTTCCTCGCGATCCACATGAAGGGTGGCCAGGCATGTCCGCGCTGCGGGACCCGGATCAGCGAGGTCAAGGCCGGAGGTTTCGTGACCTCGTACTGCCGAAGCTGCCAAGGCTGACCATCCAAGGCTGACCATCCAAGGCTGACCATCCAAGGGTGGGCGGTCGGAGCTACCCGGCGCCCGGGTCAGGGCAGCTGGAGCACCTGGCCGATCCGGAGACGACCGGGATCTGAGATGTTGTTGAGCTCGGCGAGCACCTGCCACGTCGTTCCGAACTCGTCGGCGATGCTGCTCAGGGTGTCCCCACGTCGGACCTTGTAGGTCGTGGGAGCCGATGTACGGGCCGGCGCGGCCGAGGGCGTTGACGACGCCTTGGCGGATGGATCGACTTCGGTCGGGACGAGCGTTCGAGCTGGCTTGGGAGAGGCCGCCTTGGCTGTCGCCGTCGGCTGGGCGGTCCTGGCCGGCGTCACGATCGGCGCGGACGCCGAGCTCGACGGAGCCGGCACGCCGACCCCGGAGTTGCCCCCTGGTCCAGCCGGCAGTCGCGCGAACAGGATCGCGACGAAGGCGATACCCATGAGACCGAGCAGGACCATCTGCCCGAGGCGGGGCTCGCCACGCAGTGTGGGGATGGCGAAACGGACACGGCCGTGGTCAAGGACCAGCGGCGTCGTCCGGACGATCGCCCTTGCCCCCGAATGTTCGAGCGGCGCCAACCGCCCGGTCGATGAGCCGGACGTCTCGCTCACACCGGTGGCGGCAAGGAACGTGGCGCATGAGCGATGGGCGCCGGTGAGGCACAGGCGAGCCTGCTTCTCGGCGGCGATCGGCGTAGCCGGCATGACGGCCGTACAGCGGTGCTCGCGGACCGCGGTCGAGGCACGCCATCCGCCGTCCGTCGCAAGCAGGTAAGGGCAGACGGCGGCGGTCAACTCGACCGCATGGGCAGGCGGCGTGGGGACGGTGGCGCTCGAAGCGGTCATCGAGCCAGCGAAGTGTTCATCGAACCTGAAGGATAACCCGCTCAAGCGACGTCGCCGACCGGAGTGGTTCCTCCCGGAAACGCAAAGATCCCGGCGACGACCTATTTTCCCGAAAGGCTGCCCTCTCAGTATCTTCGGCGCTGGAGAGCTTGACTTCCGTGTTCGGGATGGGAACGGGTATGGCCTCTCCGCTAGAGTCACCGGGATCCAATGCGGCTGGACGTGGTCGGCAGCGGCTGCGCTCGGGTCTCATCGACCCGGCGGGCGCCGGAAGGATCTTCGATCTGATGGTAGTCAAGGATAGGATCACGATCCTCGGGCCACTGACCCCTGGTCAGTAGCTGGAGAGGTCAAGCCCTCGACCGTTAGTACCGCTCAGCTTCATCCGTCACCGGACTTCCACATGCGGCCTATCGAACAGGTGGTCTCCCTGCGGTCTTACCCGGTTGACCCGGTGGGGAACCTCATCTCGAGGCGAGCTTCGCACTTAGATGCTTTCAGCGCTTATCCCAACCGAACATAGCTACCCAGCGGTGCCCCTGGCGGGACAACTGGCACACCAGCGGTTCGTTCACTCCGGTCCTCTCGTACTAGGAGCAACTCCTCTCAAGTTCCCTACGCCCACGGCGGATAGAGACCGAACTGTCTCACGACGTTCTGAACCCAGCTCGCGTGCCGCTTTAATTGGCGAACAGCCAAACCCTTGGGACGTACTTCCGCCCCAGGATGCGACGAGCCGACATCGAGGTGCCAAACGGTGCCGTCGATGTGAACTCTTGGGCACCATCAGCCTGTTATCCCCGGGGTAGCTTTTATCCGTTGAGTGATACCCCTTCCACTCGGAGGTACCAGATCACTAAGCCCGACTTTCGTCTCTGCTCGACTTGTGGGTCTCGCAGTCAAGCTCCCTTATGCCTTTGCACTCTTCGGCTGGTTTCCATTCAGCCTGAGGGAACCTTTGGGCGCCTCCGTTACACTTTAGGAGGCGACCGCCCCAGTCAAACTGCCCGCCTGACACTGTCCCACGCCCGGATCACGGGTCGCGGTTAGAACCGGAAACCAACAAGGGTGGTATTTCAACGTCGGCTCCACCGAGGCTAGCGCCCCAGTTTCTCAGCCTCCCACCTATCCTACACAAGCTAATTCCCAATCCAATATCAGGGTGCAGTAAAGCTCCACGGGGTCTTTTTGCCCTGCCGCGGGTAACCTGCATCTTCACAGGTACTTCAATTTCGCCGGATCCCTCGTTGAGACAGCGCCCAGATCGTTACGCCATTCGTGCGGGTCGGAACTTACCCGACAAGGAATTTCGCTACC
>CAYNGM010000188.1:0-4792 GCA_964396565.1 uncultured Anaerolineaceae bacterium
CACCAGCCAGCTCGCCTTCGACGCCGGCCAGCAGCACGACCGGCAGGTAGCCAAGGGCCAGACCGATGAGGAAGGCGGCCAACCAACGCGCAGGCCCCATCGGGGCTACCTGTCTGGCGGCTGCTGGCGGGGTCTCCGGCCACCCGACCGGTTCGCCCGATTCGCCCGCGAAGCTCGTCCAGGGCGCGGGCGCGGGTGCGGGTGCGGGTGCGGTCGCCTTGGCTATCGGCGAGTCCCCGATCGGCGGTCCGTCGTCGGGCGGCAGGTCCACGGGGTGCTCGTCGCCCGGCGGCTCCCTGTATCGCGAGCCACGCAGCAGGGCAGTCCAGGTGACGATGCCGATCGCCAGGCAGACGTACGGCACGAGGCCACCCATGACCAACGCCATCGCCTGGAAGGAACCGATGCCAAGCACGATGGCTACCGTCGCAGCGATCGGGTGTCGCCGCCTGGCCAGAACTCCGGCCGCGATCAGGAACACGCTACCGATGATGGCGGGCAGAACGAAGAGGAACCCCCAAAGCGTCGCCACGGCGAGTCCGCCGATGCCGCTGACGAGCCGACCGGTTTCGATGACGGGCGTGTCGCATCCATCGATACAGATCTGGATCGCAATTGGCGCATCCATCGCTGTCGCTGCGATCGGCAGCATGACCACCCCGATCGACCATCCGAGGACGGTGGCGATGAACGCGCCCGTCGCGACATGTCGGGCGAGCACCCAGCCGCCCACCGATCCGCCGATCCCGGCTGCCGGGAGGGCCACGATGGCACTCACAAGGAGAGCCTCCGTCGGCGACATCGACCACCCGATCAGCGAGCCGAACCCGCGCTGCCACTCCGGCGGACCCTGCAGTAGCGACGCCGCGACGAACGGGATCGAGAGCGTCGCAAGGGTCACTGCGAGAACGACCGGTGCGAGAGGATGCCGCATCACGTGTGAGTACCCGCGATCGTCGGGTCGATGGGCAGACTCGATAGGGACGCTCACGGTGATCCTCTTGTCCGAGATCGGCCACTCACGTCTCGCCGATCGTACGCCGGTGGCGTTTGTCGCCACCGACGAACCTGCAACGGTCGTCAAGCTGGTTCGCCGACCTGCTGTGGAAGACGCCGAAATGCCGGACGCGTTACGAGCGTCTGCTGCGGGGATCCGGCGCAGGTCCAGGGGCCCGATGGCCCGAGATCGCAGCGACCCCGTGCTAGACTGACCCGCCTGTCGGGGCGTGGCGCAGTCTGGTAGCGCACCAGTCTGGGGGACTGGTGGTCGTGGGTTCAAATCCCGCCGCCCCGACCAAAACTCCCGCACGGTCGACACCTCCGGGACCTGGCGCCCAGGTGCAGCCCGCAGCTCAGCCCTCTTCGTCGTCCTCGACGTCCGGCCACGCCGCGATATCGACACCGTGGTTCTCGGGCGACGCGAGCGTCCACCAATCGGGCACATGCGAATCGTCCGCCAGGCGCCCGCCGGCTTCGAGTGCCGCCGCGACCCGAGCTTCGGCCTGATCGGCCGGTACGCTGACGTCGATATGGGTCCGGCCACGCCCGGGCTTCGGAGGACGGAGGCGCTGGAACGTGACGGTCGGGTTCCGTCGATGTCGATCGACGACGTCTTGGTTCGGTCCAAGGCTCCGGTACCCGAGGACTGCGGCCCAGAATGGACCGACGTCACTGTCCGCATCCTGCGCCACCGCGATGTTCACGACCTGGACCTGTGAGGGATCCGATCCGATCTGCAGCTCGCGAGCCGCGGCTGAGATCCCGCGTGCCAGCTCGACATCACGAACGCTGAGTGCTCCGTACTCGCCGGAGGCTGTACGGACGGTGACTTCCTCGGGCCGTACGTCCACGTCGGGGAAGTGGCCCACGACCTCCGCGACGGCCGCGATCGCTGCCACGAATCTCGCGGCTTCGGCGAACGATCCGACGCGGAAGTAGGCGTGGGCGCCGGAGAACAGCACACGCCAATCCTCGACGCCGTCGGCGTCGTGGAATGCCCGAGCGGTTATTCGGGTCTCGCTCACCACGATGACACCGGTACGAGCTCGGCGACGCCCACGATCCGGCATCGACCGAGGACGAGGACCGGATCGCCGCCGTCGATCGCGGGTTCGACCGCGCCGTCGATCGCGGGTTCGACCGCGCCGCCGACGAACGGCAGTACCAGGGTCAGGGCGACGACGACGTCGACACACATCGGAAAGGCAGGATATCGCCTGCCCGAGCCCGTGGGTCGAGTCGTCACGCGTCGTGTCGGCCACACCGACCGAAACCAGGCGCATGGCCGATTGAGCAGCCCCGCCCTTCCAGTGGCGCATATGATGGCCCTTGGTCCATCCATCACGTGGGAGAGGTCGTGTCATCGTCGCCCGAGGATCGACAGCAGGGGACGCCCGGATCACCTGACACCGATGGTGAGCCTCCGACCGTCATGTGGGTCCCACCCGCGGACTCGAACCCACCGCGGAAGACCGATCCGGTCACGGGACCGGCGGAGCCGCCGATCGACACCGGGTTCGCGGGTGAATCGGGCCCGCCCGTCGGCTGGCCGACGACAGGTGGCTCCGTGGAGAGCGACCCTGCTGTCACGTCACCGCCACCAGCGATCTCCCCGGAACCGGCGCCGGCCGCCCCGACGTCGACAACATCGCCCGAGCCGCGGAACCCCATCCTGTCCGTCACCCCGACGCCGGCCCCCGTCGCTGGCAGTGGCTGGACGACCGTTCCGACCGGCGGACCGATGGAGATCGCCCCGGGGCTCCGCATCGCCGGGACGGGGGCTCGATTCGTCGCCCTGCTCATCGACCTGATCATCATCGGGATCGCCATCGGCATCGTCACCTCGGTCCTGGGCATGCGGACCGGACTCGTCACCAACGCGTCCTCGCTCTTGCTGGAGGGCGTCATCTCGACGGTCATCGGAGGGTTGTACTTCGTCGTGTCGTGGACCGGTGGCCGACGTGCGACCATCGGTCAGCGCCTGCTCAGTATCCAGGTCGGTCATGCCTTCGATGGGGCGGCCCTGACCCTGGAGCAGGCCATACGGCGGTGGCTCGCCCTCGGGTTCTTCCTCAGCCTGTTCACCGTCAGCACGGCCGCGTCCGGAGTGATCGGCCTCGTCCAGCTGGTGTGGTGGCTCGTCCTGCTGGTCACCACGATGGGCCATCCGGCCAGGCAGGGACTGCATGACCGGTTCGCCGAGACCGCGCTGGTCCGACCCACGGCCGCCGGCAACGGCCTCGTCACCGCCTGCCTCGTCCTGGTCATCCTGTTCCTCGTCCTGGTCATCGCCGGGATGGTCGGGCTCATCTTCATCGGCGGCCAGATCAGCAGCATCATGGATCAGGGAGTGACGACCTGACCTCGACCGTGCCCGACCTGACCTCGACCGTGCCCGACGAAGCCCCGGGATCGCTCGGTCTCGCGGAGCGTGCCGGTCTGGGTGACATGTCGCCCGGCGAGTTCCGGGCTGCCGCCCACGCCACGGTCGACCGCATGGCTGACTACCTGGAACGTGTCGCCTCGACCCCGGTGATGTCGGGCATCGAGCCCGGATCGCTCCGTCGGCGCTTCCCGCAGGCGGCACCCGAGGCACCCGAGTCGATAGAGGCCATCCTCGCGGACTACGCTGCCCTGGTGGAGCCGAACGTGACGGCCTGGCAGCATCCGGGCTTCCTCGCCTACTTCGCCACGACCGCGTCGGGTCCGGGGATCATCGGCGAGATGCTGACCGCGGTCCTGGGGCAGAACCCGTTCCTGTGGCGGACGTCGCCGATCGGGACCGAGCTCGAGGAGGTGGTCGTCGGCTGGCTGCGTCAGGCGGTCGGTCTGCCCGACGGCTTCGATGGCTTCCTGACCGACACCGCCTCCACCTCGTCGCTCATCGCCCTTGCGGCTGCCCGCCAGGCGGCCGGCATCGATGCCGCGACGCTTGGTCTGGCCGGGCGTCCGGACGTTCCGGCACTGCGCGTGTATGCGTCAGCGGAGGCGCACTCCTCGATCGACAAGGCGTGCATGACGATCGGGCTCGGCCGGGCGGCGCTGGTCCGCGTCCCGACGAACGATCGGTTCGAGCTACGGCTCGACGCCCTCGAAGCGGCCATCGCCGCCGATCGTGCGGCCGGTCATCGCCCGATCGCGATCGTGGCGACGATCGGCACGACGTCGTCGACCTCCGTGGACCCGGTCGACGGTATGGCCGCGATCGCCGAACGTGAGGGCCTGTGGCTCCACGTGGATGCTGCCTATGCCGGTCCGGTCGCCCTCATCCCGGAGCGTCGAGCGCCGTTCCGCGGCTGGGAGCGGGCGGACTCGATCGTGATCAACCCCCACAAGTGGCTGTTCACACCGCTCGACGCCTCGCTGCTCCTCAGTCGGCGGATGCCGGTCCTGCGCGAGGCGTTCAGTCTCGTTCCGGAGTATCTGCGCACCCTCGACCAGGCGGGTCCCGTCCGGGACATCAGCGAGTACACCCCGCAGCTTGGTCGTCGGTTCCGGGCGCTCAAGCTCTGGATGCTGCTGCGCTGGTTCGGTCTGGAAGGACTCCGCCGCCGGCTGGAGGCCCATCTCGCCATGGCCGCCGACCTCGCCACGTGGGTCGATGGCGATCCGGAATGGGAGCGACTCGCCCCCGTCCCGTTCTCGACGGTCTGCCTCCGCTGGCATCCGCGAGGTCGAGGGCTCGACGAGGCGGTGCTCGACAGGCACAACGCGGCCATCATCGAGGGGGTGAACCGGACGGGCGAGGTCTTTCTGTCGCATACGCGTCTCGACGGCACGTTCGCCATCCGGG
>CAYNGM010000189.1:0-4777 GCA_964396565.1 uncultured Anaerolineaceae bacterium
TATGGCTCGCCGTGGGGGATGCGCGAGGACCGGGTCTAGGGTTCCGCCTGCGTTTGCGGCGCGAGGGGATGTCGAGCTCGTGCTCGCCTCCGATCTAGGGGCGGAGGTCGCTGTCTGAGTCGGCATAGTCGCGAAACACCTGTTGGAGGTTCGCAGTACTCTCGGCGACATCGTTCGACTCGAGCATCGAGGGCGCGGAAGTGCGACGGTCTGAGTTGCTTGCGATTGCAATGATCGTGGTCGTGATCGTCTTCCCGACGACGGTTCGGGCAGGCGGGTCTTCGTTTCAGAATCCGGTAGGTCGAGTATCTCTGACGTCCACCGAAGGGAGGCGATCACCCCTAAAGCACGACGAAAACGGGGTCGCGATCATCGGCGATGCCCCTATCCAGGTGCACGGCTTGTCGGAATCTGAGGCAATGGCGTTCGATCAAGCTCTCGACTTCGCCCTTGCCAATCCGGATGACCTCGGCTACCCGTGGATTGACCCGGCAGTAGGAGTACTGGAGTTGGCCGCGGTGAACGACCGTGGCGTGCGATTGGCCCAGGATGCCGATTTCAAGGTCGCGGATGATGTCGCGACGCGCGTAACGGAGACCAACGCCTCAGTCGCCCAACTACAAGCGATCGCTGAGCAGGTCACGCACCTCGTCGAGGAAGGGCTAGCCGACTCGGAACTGATCTACATGACCGAACCGGATCAGCGAGACAACCTGATCGTGATCACGACCAGCAAGCAGAGCGATGCCCTGATGAAGGCTCTCGCGGACCGATTTGATCCGGCAATGATTGGCGTTCGAGTGCGAGCCATTGACGGAGTAGCTGGGTCTGACAGCCGAGCGAGCGATGCCCCGCCATTCTGGGGCGGTGCGAAGCTGAACACGCCTTCCGGATACTGCACGACCGGGTTCGCCTGGTCTGTGGGAAGTGTTGCCGCCATGCTCACTGCGGCGCACTGCGCACCGAGTGGTGGAAACGTTGGGTATCCGAGCTACCCAAACGCGGGTGCAGTCCAAAGCGCAACCGAGGAGAACTGGAATACGACGTACGGAACCCGTTACTACACGGGACAATCCACGTACCGCGGCGACGTTGCCTTGATTCGGTATACGAGCTCCTACTCGTCGGCCGCTCGAATATTCAACGGATCGCAGACCTCCAGTTCATCGGCGGTCGTTGCTGCGATGAATTCGAGGCATGCCCAGCTCGGCGACGCGATCTGCAATGACGGCATCACTACCGGTCCCTGGTGTGGTGCGGTGCTAGCGACAGGTTCGAACATCCTGTACGCCGGCGACGGACCAAATGTCTGGGCGAGAAACGTCGTCGAAGGGTATGCCGGCGGCAACACTTGTCCAACGCACGGCGATTCAGGTAGTGGTGTGTATCAGAATCGCTCCGATGGCAAGGTCACCGCATTCGGGATCTTGAGTGGATCGCTGCCCCTGGTGGTTAGCTGCCACATCTTCTTCACGGACATTCGAGATGCCAATTCGGGTCTGCCCGGATCGCTGAAGACGGGCTAGGGGTTCCCCAGCCCGATGAAGCGCATACGACGCCGATGGGTAGTCGTGGCGGTTGTCACGGCCGGACTGGTCGGAGCGATCGCGATCCTTGACCGCCCGATCGATATCTCATCCTACCAGCAGCTCGATGATGAGAACATGGCGGTAGCGGTTGAGACCGCTCCGTGGGCTTTGCTCCGTGTGCAGTCTGTCGAGGAAACGAATGACGCTGTGGTGGTGTCTGTAAATGCATTCACTTTCCAGCCATTTCCCGGCACCGCCAGTGCCGTTCGTCGATGGCTGACCGTCCATCTTGGAGACCCACTCGATGGACGCGTTGTCATTGATGGGCAGACCGGAAGCCCGATTCCATCCGCAACTCCAGGAACCTAGCCGCAAGTACGGCCTTGGCGACGAGTTCATCGGCGTCCTCAAGACCCTGCACATGCTGGGACTCGATCGGACCGAGAAGCTGCGCGTCGGTGGGGTCGAGGTCGCGCCACGGGACGTGGTCGCAGCCGCCCTCCCGGACCCGGCCACGCTCGGCGACCGGATGCGCGGCAAGACGTGTGCCGGAACCTGGGTCACCGGTCGGGGTATGGACGGAGCGCCGCGCTCGGTCTACCTGTACCACGTCGTCGACAACGAGTGGACGATGCGTGAATATGGTTCCCAGGCAGTCGTCTGGCAGACCGCGATCAACCCGGTCGTCGCGCTCGAGCTGCTCGCCACCGGCAAGTGGTCGGGTGCTGGCGTGCTGGGACCCGAGGCCTTCGACGCCGCCCCGTTCCTCGATCTGCTGACGGCCTATGGCTCGCCGTGGGGGATGCGCGAGGACCGGGTCTAGGGGCTGATCCGCGGGTTCCACCTGAGGGTCAGGCGCTCGACCCGCTACCGACGCGCGATCCCGGGAACGACGATGACCCCGGCACTCGTGCCGGGGTCATCGATGATGCGCGAGGTCGTGTCGGCTAGTCGCCGAGTGCCCGATGAAGGAACGCGGCCATCTGTCCGCGGGTCACGAGACCGTTGGGGCAGAACGTGGTCGGCGTGCAGCCCTGGGTGATCCCGGCCGCGGACAGCCACGCGATGTCCTGCTCGAAGGTCGTCCCGTCGGTGTCCGTGAAGTCGGTGGCCGTGCCGAGCGGGAGATCGGGCAGCGCCCGATGGAGGAAGGCTGCCATCTGGCCGCGGGTGACTGGCGCATCAGGGCAGAACCGGTCGGGCGTGCAGCCCTGGGTGATGCCGGCTGCGGACAGCCACTCGATGTCCGGCTCGAACATCGATCCGTTGTCGTCGATGAACTCCTTGGGTGTTCCAAGGGGCAGGTCCGGCAGCGCCCGGTGCAGGAAGGCGGCCATCTGACCACGGGACACCGTGTCGTTCGGGCAGAACAGGGTGGGCGTGCAACCCGTGGTGATGCCCGAGTCGAACAGCCAGTCGATGTCCTCGTAGAACATGTTGCCTTCGATGTCGGTGAACGGAGGCAGGCTCGCGTCCATCGTGATGGAGTCACTGGCGACTGCTGACCAGTTGCCGGCCGTGTCCTTCCACTGGACGTAGACCGTCTTGGGACCGTCGCCCGCGGTGAGCGTCCACGTCTGCGGTGTCGCGTAGGATCGCGTCGTGGCGCCGGCGCCATCGAGGACCCCGTTGCCGTCCGTGGACGGGGAGTTGGCGAGCCTGACCTGGGCGACGCCGCTCGTCGCATCCGTGGCGGGAACGGCGACGCTCACGGTCGAGTTCCCGGTCTTGGCAGCGCCACCGTTGATGGAGACGGTCCCGGCCGGATCGGTCGCATCGAGGACGATCGAGTCGCTCTGGACGGGCGACCAGATGCCATTCCCGTCCTGCCACTGGACATAGACCGTCTTGTTGCCGTCGCCGGCGCTGAGGTTCCATGCCTTGGGCGTCGAGTACGCCATGGTCGTCGCGCCCGCGCCATTCAGGATGCCGTTGCCATCGACGCTGCCGACGTTGGCGATGCGCACGTTGTCCACGCCGCTGCCCGCGTCGGTCGCGGCGACGTCCAGGCTGACACCCACCTTCGTCGCGAAGGCGGCATCGTCATCGATCTTGACGCCACCGACGAGCGCGACGGAGTCATAGATGATCGTGTCGCTGACCGGGGCGGACCAGTGGCCTGCGCCGTCACGCCACTGTGCGTAGACGGTTCGAGGGCCGTCCCCCCCGCCTGCCAGCGACCACGTGAACGGGCCGGGAGAGGAGTACGAGGTCCCGGTCGTGAGCACGCCGCCGCTCACCGCTCCGGAGTTTGAGAGGCGGACGAGGCTCAGACCGCTGCCCGCATCCGTCGCCGGTGCCGCTGCACTGACGCTGAGCGTGTTGGTGGACGCGGCGCCACCGGCCAGGGTCAAGGTCCCGATCGGGGCCGCGTTGTCCGGGTAGGCGAGTGGGACCTCGGCGTGCAGGTAGAACTTCTGGTTGGGCGAACCTGTCGCGGTCAGGTTGTTGGCCATCACCACGAGGTCGCCGGTCCCGCCGATCGGGTTCTTGGCCGAGGTGACATCGTCGATGAGCGTCTCGGTCGTGCTGCGGATGATCGGGAAGCCACGCTGGACCGAGTCGTCGGCCGTCCCGCGGAACTTGAACGCATCGGGACCCGAGATGGGGGCCGACTTGAGGTAGATCGCGCCGCCGCCGTTGGGGGAGGCGACCAGGACATAGACGGCACCGAGCTGCTCGCTGACCGCGACCTGGGGCCGCGTATCGCAGTCGCCGACCGTTCCGACGAGGTAGACGTTCCAGGATCCCGCCGGTGTGCGGCGGAAGAGTTCGATGAGCGGCTGGTTCTTGTTCGTGCTGCAGCCCGCGGTGTCCTTGCCGGTCTTGCCGACGAGGTACACGGTCCCGTCGCTCGTGGTCTTCATGTTGATGTGGTTGTCGGCGCTCTCGCCAGGGCTGGCGACCAGTGTCGGCAGCTTCTGGAGGGTCCAGTTGCCGGCGACCGTCGGGTCCGCCCCGGCGGCGATCACCGAGAAGTAGTAGCCGTTGTCGGCGTTCGATGGCAGGTCGTCGTGGTCGCTCCAGGCGACACCGATGTTGGAGCCGAAGGCGATGACGCTGGCGAGGTCGCCCTTGTCACCGGCCGGCCGGATCGAGTTGGCGGCCTGGGTGGGGACCTGCGCCGGAGTGGTCCAGGTCAGGCCGTCCGTCGACGTGCTGTAGCGGACCTGGCTGCCCATCGCCCAGACGGCCCACAGGCGACCGGTCGAGTCGCGCTCCAGGGTGACGCTGGCCGCGCCGCCCAG
>CAYNGM010000190.1:0-4775 GCA_964396565.1 uncultured Anaerolineaceae bacterium
GATGCGGCCGAACGTGATCTCGGCGACGGCGAGCGATGTGACGACCCACGGGCGAGCCGGCCGACGCTGTGGCCCCGGAACGCGACGGACGGCTCCGGAACGCGACGGACGGCCCGGCACGCGACGCGCGACCCGCGAGAAAACGCGACGGGTGCGGAACACGACGGGTGCGACGGGTGTCGACGCCTCAGGCGGGCGAGGACACCACAGAGGACGCTCCAGTCGGGAGAGCCTCGATCTGATCGGGCTGCGGGATGCGCCCCTGACCGCTCGGTTTCTTCGAGATGGCGTAGGCGATCGATCCGAACACGATCACCGAGAAGACGCTGATCACCCTGTCGAGCAGTGCGATCGCGGTCGCCTCCGGCAGGGAGATCCCATAGGCGACGGTGAGGACGCCGATGATGCCCGCCTCCACGATGCCGAGACCAGCCGGACTCAGCGGCACGGCCGTGAGCAATGACCCGATGAGCGCCACGAACACGGCCCCGGACAGACCCATCGAGACCCCGGGGAACGAGAGCGCCTGGACCACGAGGAAAAGGCGCAGACCCTCGGTCATCCAGATGAGCCCGGAGATCAGCGCCAGCACGGGCAGCTGGCGCTTGACGATAGCGCCGAACACGCCCTGCTCGAAGCGGTCGTACAGCTCGAGCACCTGGTGCGGCAGGAACGACATCGCCTCGATGATCCGGCGCCCGAAGTTGCGCATCGTGAACAGCCCGACCATGAGCACGATGACCACCGCGAAACCGATCGCGAAGACGACCTCGATGACCGTCGGCAACCCGTTCCGGAAGCTCCAGTAGCCCGCTGCGATACCCATCAGGGCGATCGTGCAGATGTCCAGGATGCGCTCGATGAAGATGGTCCCGAACGTCTTCGACAGCGAGGCCGTGCTGTTGATCTTGAGCAGGTAGGCCCGATACAGGTCACCGAGCTTGGCCGGGACCACGCAGTTGACGAGCCACGACAGGAAGATGATCTCTGTCGAGTCCTTGACCGGGACGCGCATCCCGGTCCCGCGCAGCAGCAGGACCCAGCGGCCGCCACGCAGCGGGAAGCCCGCATAGAACACGACGAAGGCGGCAAGGACCAGGAGCGGGTTGGCCTGGGCGATGAGGACCGGGACCTTGGCAAGCTGCGCGCTGTTGATGCCGACGAACGCCCCGATGATGAAGAGGGGGACGACGATCGAGATGATGGTTCGTGGCTGGCGCAGTCGGCGTGCCAGCGACATCTGCTCGGCATCGGGCTCGCGCTCTGCAGAACCTTCCGCCGGTGCGCCACCGACCGACGACGAACTCGGCGACGTCGTGGACATGCTCGCGCCGTGGCGCGTGCGCGGATCGATCGCCGGGGTCGCCTCCATCGACGACGACGGTACGGGCTCGGATGGTGCGGCGGCCATCGGTCGATGGTCCTGCCCCGGTGCGGCGAGCGGATCGCCGGCCCCGCGCAGCGGGTCGCCGGCGGGGAGGGGTTTGCGGTCGAGCGGATCGCCGGCGGCGCGCAGTGGGTCGTCGACGTCGCGCAGCGGATCGCCGGCGTCGCGCAGAGGGTCGTGTTCGCGGTCGTCCGTCGTCATGCCGTCAGCGCCGGCTTGATCCGGCCGTTGCCGCGCAGCCGCTGGACACCCTTGGCGACCGGCGTCCAGAGTCGTACGAAGTACGTCGCCCGCCCCGGCACGATCTCGGCTCTTGGCAGCGCCGCGAGCAGGCCCGCCGGGGTGGACGGATCGCCATCGAGCGCGGTGTAGGCGACACCGACCTCGAGCCCGGTGTGGGCATCGGAGACGGCAACGCCGGGCAGCCCGTGGTCGCGCGCGAAGACCGCGGCATCCTCGTTGCCGTGGCCGACCAGCCTGGCGTTGTGGACCTCAACCCAGTCCACAAGCGGGACCAGGGCCTCGAGCCGGGCGCCCCGCGAGAGCGAGCCACGAAAGCGATCGAACGGGTGCGGGATGCCGACCAGGGCACCCTGTTCACGGGCCGCGGCGATGGTCTCGGTGGCCGGCAAGCCGGGCGGCACCGCGCGCTCCAGGAAGGCGCAGATGAGGTCGCCGTCCGCGGTCTTGACCTCCTCGCCGATGATCACGGTCAGCCCGTCCGGGGCTGCATCGCGCGCGGCGAGCGCGCCATCGATCCGGTCATGGTCGGTGACCACCAGGTGGGTCAGACCGCGTCGAGCGGCGATCCGGGCTACGTCGGCCGGACTGGTCAGGCAGTCGAACGATGCCGCGGTGTGGCAGTGCAGGTCCACGAAGGCTCGGGTCATCGGGTTTCCGTGCGTTCGGCGCCGGCCGCGGCGATCACGTCAGATCTGCTGCACCAGCGACTTCTTGAAGAAATCGAAGTGCTCGAGGGCGAGGCCGGTTCCCATCGCGACGCAGTCGAGTGAATTCTCGGCCACGTGGCACGGTACCCCGGTCACCTGGGTGAGGAGCTTGTCAACGTTCCGCAGCAGGGCCCCACCGCCAGACATGACCATGCCCTTGTCGATGATGTCCGACGAGAGTTCGGGCGGCGTCTGCTCCAGGACGGAGCGGACCGCGGCGACAAGCTGCTGGAGGGGCTGCTCGATGGCCTCCATCACCTCGGACGAGGTGATCGGGATGGTCCGCGGCAGACCGGCGATGAGATCGCGACCACGGACCTCCATGGTCAGCTCACGCTCCAGCGGCAGGGCCGTCCCGATCTGGATCTTGACCTCCTCCGCCGTCCGCTCGCCGATCATCAGGTTGTACTTCTTGCGGATGTAGGTGGCGATCGCCTCGTCGAACTTGTTGCCGCCGACACGCAGGGAGTGCGACACGACGATGCCACCGAGGGCGATCACGGCGATCTCGCTGGTCCCCCCGCCGATGTCGATGATCATGTTTCCCGACGGCCCGCTGATCGGCACGTTCGCTCCGATCGCCGCGGCAAGGGGCTCCTCGATCAGGTAGGCATCCTTGGCACCGGCCTTGAGCGCCGCGTCACGGACGGCCCGCTTCTCGACCGACGTCACCCCGGCGGGCACGCTGATCATCACCTCGGGTCGATTGAACCCGATCCGGCCCTTGGTCGCCTTGGCGATGAAGAAGCGCAGCATCGCCTCGGTGATGACGTAGTCCGCGATGACCCCGTCCTTCATCGGCCGGATGGCCGAGATGTTGCCCGGTGTCCGCCCGATCATCTCGCGGGCTTCCTCGCCAACGGCGACGATGCGGTTGTCCTCCGAGACCGCCACCACGGACGGTTCGGTGATGACGATGCCCTTGCCCTTGATGTAGACGAGGACGTTGGCGGTCCCGAGGTCGATACCGATCTTCATGAGCTGGTCGTGACGTTCCCTTCAGTGAGGCGCTCGATCCGGGCCCCCAGGCTCCGGAACTTGCCGCCGATGTTCTCATAGCCTCGGTGAACGTGGTGTGCACCGTGGATGGTGCTCATCCCGTCGGCGGCCAGGGCGGCCAGGATGAGCGAGGCACCGGCCCGCAGGTCGCCGATCTCGACCTCCGCGCCATGGAGCGGTGTCCGGCCACGGATCGTGGCGTGGTGACCGTCGGCGATGTCCACGTCGGCGCCCATCCGGCGCAGCTCGGCCAGCCACTCGAGACGGTCCTCGTAGATCGTCTCGTGGATGTGCGACTCCCCGCGGGCCTGGGTGAGCAGGACCGAGGCCGGGGGCTGGATGTCCGTCGCGAGTCCGGGATACGGCGCGGTCTCGACATCGATGGCGCGAAAGCCGCCATCGTGGAGTCCCGAGCCATCGACCTCGATCGTGTCCACCCCACAGGAGATGCCGACACCGGCTCGTCCGACGATCTCGACGAACGCCCCGAGGTGCTCGCACGGTGCTCCGGTCAGGCTGATCCGACCTCCGGTCACGGCGCCGGCGACGACGAAGGTCCCGGCTTCGATGCGGTCGGGCACGACACGGTGCTCGGCGCCACGGAGACGCCGACGCCCCTCGACCTCGATGGTGTCCGGAGCGGTCCGCTCGACCTCGGCGCCCATCTTGCGCAGGAACTCGATCAGGTCGTCCACCTCCGGCTCCCGGGCGGCCGGCCGGATGGTGGTGTGACCCTCGGCCAGGGTCGCAGCAAGCATCGCGTTCTCCGTGCCCATCACGGTCACGAACGGGAAGCTCACCTCGCGGCCACGCAGACGGCCGGGCGCCGTGGCGAAGTAGTAGCCGTTGCGATACTCGATCCGGGCGCCCAGCGCGAGCATCGCGTCAACGTGCAGGTTGACCGGGCGCCGGCCGATCCGATCGCCACCCGGGTTGCTGATGATGACCCGCCCGAAGCGGGTCAGGAGCGGTCCCAGCAGGATGAACGAGGCACGCATCTTGGCCGCCGCCTCGAGCGGCACGAACAGCCAGTCGACATCGCCGGCGGCGACCTCGTAGGTCCCGGCTTCCGGGTGATCCACCACAACGCCCAGTTCGGTCAGGGTCTGGGCCATCACCCGCACGTCCTCGATCTCGGGGACGTTGGTGAAGCGGCAGCGCTCGCCGGTCAGGGTCGCCGCGGCGAGCAGCTTGAGCGCAGCGTTCTTGGCCCCGCTGATCGCCACCGTCCCGGACAACGGCCGACCGCCCTCGATCCGAAAGACCTCGGGGACCACGGGCTCCGGGGTGTACTCCCAATGGAAGGGGCGCGCGTCAGCCATCGACCTTGGGGGCCCGGCGGGTCTGTGACGCCTTGTCGGTGATGGCTGTCCAGGGCATCGGCCTAGCCGCGGTGCCGCGGCCCTTCCCGGTGGCGACGTTCGGCGACACGGATGCGC
>CAYNGM010000191.1:0-1096 GCA_964396565.1 uncultured Anaerolineaceae bacterium
GCCGCACGATGGTGCGGTGCAGGCGTGGGACCTGTCCGCGCGCGTGCATCACGACTACTCGGCCGGCGGGGACGTCGAGCGCCCTTTCACGGCAGAGGAATTGGCCCGATTCTCCGATCAGCTCGCCGACATCGACGCGGCGCAGATCCTCGCCCAGATCGCGGCCGAGATCACGACGCTGACGGGCCTCATGGGCAAGGCGGGGACCCGGGCGACGCAGGCCGACAACCTACGCATCACGGTCGAGGGTCGCCGCACGACCGTGCAGGGCTGGACTCCGACCGCGGCGTCCGCGACTGACCTGCTGTCGCTGCGGACGAAGACGGTCGCTGACCTCGGGGCGATCCGCGACGAGGTAGTCAATGTCTACGGCGCCCTCGACACGACCTTGGCCGGCCTGTCCGAGACGTATTCCGGTCTGCGCGAGGCGTATGCCGAGTTGATCGGCCTGGCGAAGCTGGCCGCCCGGGAGGTGGCGTCCCGATGACAGTTGGCTGGGCGCAGATCATCGGTTCACTCGCCGCGCTGATCGCCGCAGTCTCTGCGGCCCTGTCGCTGCGGCATCGCACGCAGATCAGCGGGTGGGTCGTGCTTGTCGCTGAGATGCAGCGCCGCCTCGACGACCTGCACGAGGCGATCGTTGCCGCGGAGGGCAGGATCACGGCCGCGACCGAGCGGGCCGAGTCCGCCGAGGAGTTGGCGCAGAAGGCGCAGTCCCAGGCCACTCGCCTCGGCGTGCTGCACGATGCGCTCGTAGACCACGTCGAGGCCCTGTGGGAGTGGATCGAGGCGGGTGCAACCCCGCCGGCGCCGGTCATCCCGTCGGTGCTCAAGCCCTATCTGCAATTGCCTCGCCTGAGCCGCACGAGCGAGCCGTCGCCGTGAGGCGCGTCATCCCCGCGCCCGAGCTGACCGAGCTGGTCGACGAGTGGCGCCGACAGGCGTTCGGCCGTGACCCAGCGGTCGGCGACGTGTGGCGCTACTGCGCCGCCGAGTTGGAGGCGTTGGTCACCGAGGACGAGGAGGAGGACTGATGGCCGTCTGCCCATTCGCCGACCAGTCGCGCCGCTACGACGCGGCATACCCGATGAGCTAC
>CAYNGM010000191.1:1196-4710 GCA_964396565.1 uncultured Anaerolineaceae bacterium
TCCGGCTGGATCTACTCGGTGGCCCCGAAGTCCCCCGCGCTGTTCTGGCCCGAGGCGCCCGAATGGGCCCTCGCTGGGCTGGCCCGGCTGATGCGATGGATCGAGGCAGCGCACGGCATGCCATCCGTGTCGACGCCGCGGCCGTGGGTGCCCTGGAACGGACCTCGCGTCCGCATGTCCACCGCCGAGTGGGACACGTTCACCGGCTGGTGCGGCCACCAGCACGTCCCCGAGAACGACCACACCGACCCGGGTGCGTTGCCGATCGCGCGCCTGCTTGCTGGATCCGCTGCCGTCAGTCCCGAGGAGGACGACATGCCCTTGACCGATGCCGACGTTCAGCGCGTCGCCGCAGCCGTCGCGAACTACCCGCTGGGCCCCGTCCGGGATGCGAGTGGGGCCATCCTCGCTGGTGCGGCAGGGGGAGTGCCGCTGGGGGTGTGGGTCACCGACACCCGTGTGCTCGCGGGGGACGCGGCGATCCGCGCCGGGCAGGTCCTGGGCTTGCTCGGGGACCTGCCGGCCGCCGTGCGGGCGGCACTGGCGGACGTCGACGCGGACGTCGACGCGGACGACCTCGCCGGACGGATCGCCGCGCAGCTGGCCAAGGGCACGACGCTCACGGTCACCGCGACCGCGCCCGGGGTGCAGTGATGCTCGCCATGCTCGTGCTGGCCATATCAATCATTTCTTATGACTCCGGAAGGCTGACGTGACAGATATGAGAGCCCTCGACATCGCCGGCCGGTGGAAGCCCGGGCGGACCTTCGCGCAGACGCTCGCCGCACTGCTCGGCGCAGACGGCCTCGGGCTGCTCGACGTCGACTGGACCTCCGCACTGTCGGTGTCCGGGATGGCCGGACTCCTGTCGGCACTGACCATCTGGGCGCAGGGTCAGGAGTGGCTCGCCGAGCCGCGCCGGACCGGCGCGCACGAATCCTGACCCCATCGATCTAGGAGTACCCATGGCCTTCACATTCGCGAACCGCGGCCTCTATGCCCTACTCAACACTGCGATCTCGGGCACGACCGATCTGCGCCAGGCCGTGTTCACCGGCACGGTCCCGGCCGCCGCGACGATCCGGGACTGGAACTTCCTCTCCGACGTCATCGCCGACGCGACGTCCGCCGAGGCGGTGGCTTCGGGGTACGCCCGCGCCGACCTGGCTGGGGTCGCGCTCGCCGAGGACGACGCGCTCGACAAGGTGACCCTCGTGGCCACGGCACCGGTATATACCGCGGTGGCCGCAGGTGAGACCTGGACGTTCGTCGCCTACTACGTCGAGGCCGCGACCGACGCCACCCGCACGCTGATCGGCATCGACGCCCCGGCGTCGAGCCAGGTCACCAACGGTGGCAACATCACCGGACCCGCCCTGAGCGTCAACATCACCGGGTCGTGATGCGGTGAGCGCCGGAATTCGCGGCGCCGACTGCGTCTCCTCGTCGACGTCTGTCGGGTCGGTCGCGCTCGCGTGGCCGTCCGGCATCGTCTCCGGCGACCAGGCACTGCTGTGCTTCGCGATCACGGACGCCACAGCACCCACGATGGCCGGGTGGACGCTCATCCGGACGCACCAGTATTCGACGAGCTTCCGCCTCTACCTGCTCACCAAGACCTGCGACGGCAGCGAAACAGGCACTCTCACGGCGACATTCCCGACGCTGCAACGTGGCAGTGCCGGGGTTGCTGTCTTCTCCGGCGTGAACGCCGTTGTCGCCTCCGATACGGCTGGCGTCTCCACCGTTGACCCACCCGCGCTCACCAGCCTGACCGGCACCCGCGCCGCAGTCACATTCATCGGTGAGCGTGGGTCGTCAGCGCTGTCCACGGCATACACCGCCCCATCCGGATTCACCCTTGGAGACGGCTCGTACGCGACGGGAGCAGGGGCCACGACGCTCGGCGTTGCCCATCTGCTGACCGACGACACCGACGGCACGGTCGACCCGCCGACGTGGGCCCGCAACGGCACCGCTACCGGGGTCGCATCCCTCACCATCGCACTGCCGGTAGCGTCGACCAACTCGACGTGGACGGGCAGCACCGGGGCTGTGTCCGCCGCTGCCACCTCCGGTTCGTTCTCGCCCGGCGCTGTCACATGGTCAGGTACGACCGCAGCGGTCACCGTCGCCGCAGACGCGGGCTCGTTCATGTCGTCCGCGTCCTGGTCCGGGTCGGCCGGATCTGTCGCTGCGGCAGCGGATTCGGGCGCCTTCGCACCCGGCGCTGCTTCTTGGGCCGCGACGACTGGTGCGGTTGCCGTGACCGGGGCCAGTGGGGCGTTCACGCCGGGCACCGTCGCCTGGCCAGGCTCGACGGGCTCCGTGACGGCCGCCGCGACTACGGAAGCATTCACGCCCGGAGCCGCGACCTGGTCCGGCAGCACCGGTGCGCTGGTGGCTGCCGGCGACTCGGGCTCCTTCACGGGCGCGGGCATGTGGGTGGGCAGCACGGCAGCCATCACCGCGGCAGCAACGGGCGGCGCATGGTCGGCCGGGCCGGTCACATGGACGGGTGGCGCGGGCACCGTCCAGGCCGTAGCCGCCACAGGCGCATTCACCCCCGGAGCGGCCTCCTGGGTCGCCAGCGCCGGCGCCCTCGTGGCGCTCACGGACGGCGGCGGGTGGGTCCCCGGGCCTGCGACGTGGGCCGCCAGCGTCGGGGCGATCACGGTCGCGTCAAGCCCTGGCGCGTGGACCCCCGGGCCCGCGTCCTGGGGCGGCGCTGGCGGGGCAGTGCTCGCCGATGCGTCGGCCGGTGCGTGGACCCCTGGCGACGCTGCATGGCTCGCGAGCCTCGGGGTCGTCCTGATCGATGTCGTCCCCGGCCGATGGGGCAGTCCACCGCCGAGCGTGTCGGCCCCGCCTGAGCGGACCCTGCTCATCGATGCCGAGTCTCACGCGTGGCTGATCCCCGCCGAATCCCACACTCTCACCTGCTGATCGGAGGCGACCCAGTGCTCAAGAGCACCCAGATCAAGGACCCGCACGAGCGGGACACGTGGACCTGGGACTGGTCGTTGCGCCTGGCGTCCGGCGAGACGATCGCGACGGCGCAGATCCACGACGTCGCGGCCGCCGCCGATGACACGTCGCCGCTGGTCATCGAGTCGTCGGCGATCACCGCGGGCGCGGCTGGTGCTGGCACGGCCGTCACGGCGTGGGTCTCGGGCGGAACGGCCGGGGCGGCATACGGCGCGACCTGCCACGTCGTCACGACCACGGGCCGAGTTCTCGAGCAGACCATGCCCTTCCGAGTGATGGAGCGCTGATGGCGACGTATCCCGTTGGGCTGCCGACCGGTTCGGTCACCGTGGCCATCCATGAACTCCTCGCGGACACCCTCACCGACGGTGACGATCTGCCCGACGCGGGAGATGTGACCCTCACGGTCGAGTTCCTGCCGACCGTGAAGGCGATCCGTTTCGGCGGCAAGATCTACCGACTGCGCGGCCTGACGTGGACGGGCACCTCGGTGCTGACGGCCCCAGACGGCACGGGCGGGTTCGTG
>CAYNGM010000192.1:0-4655 GCA_964396565.1 uncultured Anaerolineaceae bacterium
CAACTTCATCGAGGGCACCGAGTTCGAGATCGACGAAGCTGCGGCGATCGTCCACGACCGGGAGGTGCCGGTCGAACGTCCCGCGGATGCGCACGACGTGCTCGGTACCTATGAGATCGTCGCTGACGAGTCCGGGATGCGCCACGTCCCCCGCTCGGGCGACGACCTCCTCGACCTCCTGCGCGAGCGCCATGCGGTGATGCTGGCGGCCCGGCCAGAGGCGGGACCCGGGACATTCAAGCGTCGATCCAACCGGGCCGGGTCGACCGTCTTCGTGGCCCCGGACCTGGTCGAGGGAACGCTCCGGGTCGGGTTCGAGCGTGGACGTCGCCTGGTGGACCCGTTCGCCCGGGCCGTGTTCATGATGTTCCTCGTCAGTGAGGTCCACCCGTTCGCGGACGGCAACGGGCGCATCGCCAGGGTGCACATGAACGCCGAGCTCGTCGCGGGCGGCGAGATCCGCGTCATCATCCCCACCGTGTATCGCAACAACTACCTTGCCGCCCTCAAGGCGGCGTCACTCGGGGGCGCCTTCGAGCCGCTCGCCGCCACGCTCGGATTCGCGCAGCGGTACACCGCGCGGCTGGACTGCTCCGATCGGCAGACGGCCGAGCGCCAGCTGGCAGCGACGCATGCGTTCCGCGATCCGAACGAGGCTGAGGCGAACGGCGTGCGCCTGGTGCTGCCATGACGGCGCTGACGCTCGTCCTGCCGGCATACAACGAGGCGGAGCGTATCGGGCCGGCGCTCGACGAACTGTTCGGGTACCTGCGCGAGGGCGCCCATCGAGCCCGGGACGAGGTGGCCGAGGCAGCCTGGCTACCGGGATCGATCGAGGTGCTCGTCGTCGACGATGGATCCACGGACGGGACGGCGGACCAGGTGGAGGCGCGACCGGAGGCGGCGCCCGCCGGATCAGCCGGCACCATCGACGGCGTGACCCTGCAGGTCCTGCAGGTCCCCCATGGAGGCAAGGGGGCCGCGGTCCGGGCGGGCATGCTGGCCGCGGCCGGCGACCTCGTAATCTTCGCGGACGCCGACATGGCGACGCCGCCCGACCAGATCCCGCTGCTGGTCACGGCGCTCGCAAACAGCGACGTCGCCCTCGGGTCACGGATCCAGCCCGATGGCTCGGACATGCGCGCGACCCAGCCGCTCTACCGCCGACTCCTCGGCAAGGTGTTCCACGCGGTTGCCTCGATCTGGGTCGTGGGGCCGGTCAAGGACACGCAGTGCGGGTTCAAGGGCTTCACCCGGGCCGCCGCCAAGGACCTGTTTGCGCGCCAGCAGGTGACGAGCATCGTGTTCGACGTCGAGCTCGTCTATCTCGCCCGACGCCGCGGGCTCGCCATCGCTGTCGTGCCCATCCGCTGGGACGACAAGCGGGGTTCGCGCATGCGGGCACGTCCCGGGCTCGCGCTGCGGGTCGCGTGGGACCTGTTCCGGATCCCACTCATCCACCGGCGCGGCGTTCGGGCTGTGACGGCTGCCGACTGATGGACCGCGACGCTCTCTCTCGACTCGGGCGAGCGGCGCTGCCGATCCTCGCCATCGGCTCCTTCGTATTGGGCGTGGCCGTCGCGCTGGGTACGGCAGGTGCGACGCTGGGCTACGACTATCAGGCCTATCTGGCCGCCGCAGAACGTCTGGTCGAGGGACAGTCGATGTACGACGTGTCCGCAGCGGTCGCCGGGCCATTCGGGGTGTATCTGTATCCGCCGCCCTTTGCGATAGCCTTCGTGCCATTCACGTGGATGCCGGAGTCGGTGGCGCTTGCAGTCTGGATCGGCTGCCTCATCGCCGCCACGGTGATCGCGATCGCCATCCTTCCAGTCAGTCCACGGACCCGCTGGGTGGTTCTCCTGCTCGCCGGCTGGAACTGGCCCGTCGTGTACGCGATCAAGCTGGGCCAAGTCGGCCCGATCCTGCTGCTCATCTTCGCAGTCGGGTGGCGCCTGATGGCCTCGCCGGTTGCGTTGGGAGTGAGCGCCGCACTTGGAACGACGATCAAGCTCCAGCCTGCTCTGATCCTCGCCTGGACCCTTCTCACGCGCCGCTTCCGGGCGACCTGGATCGGGCTCGTCGTCCTCGGGGGACTGGCAGTGGCGGCCACGCTGCTCGCCAGCCCGGGCGTTTGGTCGGACTACGTGACGGTCATCCGCGCGGTGAGTGACCCGATCACGACGCCGCATAACTTCACGCCCGGTGCGGTGGCTTACCAACTTGGAGTCTCGGACACCCTGGCCAGCGTCGTCCAGATGGTGAGTCTTGTCGCGTCGATCGGGGTATTCCTTGTCGCCGTTCGACGGGCAACTGATGAGGCGTCATTCCTGGTCGCGATCGTGGCGAGCCAGCTCCTCTCACCGGTCCTGTGGGACCACTACGCGCTGCTGCTGCTGCTTCCGGTGGCCTACCTTCTCTCCGGCGGGCGCGGGTGGGCGATCGCGATCCCGCTCGCGACGACATGGCCGTTGCTCGCCGAGACGCCGGCGGTGATCTATCCCCTGGTCTTCTGGATCGCGCTGTTGGCCACGGCCGTGGTCGGCATCGGGGCTCGGCGTTCGGATCCGGGTTCGGTGACCCTCGCGTCGGCCCCGGCATGAGTGGCGCAGATATGCGCACGAACCGCACCACTGCGATCGGCTTCGCAATCGTCGCGGTCTCGGCCGTCCTGTATTGGCTGGTGAATCGCAGCTTCGACGCCGGGCGCGGCGACTTCTTCTACCTGGCCGATGCGTTCCTCCACGGACGCACCTGGCTGGATGTGCGCCTTGGGCCATGGGATGTGATCCCGGTGGACGGCCGCTACTACGTGCCGTTCGCACCGTTCCCGGCGGTCGCCCTGATGCCTGTGGTAGCGCTGTTCGGGGCGGTCGGGGCCGACCAGGTCGAGTCGGGGATCAACGCCCTCCTCGCAGCGAGCGGCGTCGGGATGTGCTGGTGGCTACTGGGACGGCTGCGGGTCCCGAGGATCATCGACCGCATCTGGCTGGTCATCCTGTTCGGCTTCTCGACCCAGATCCTGTGGGTGACGACACGGGGTGGGGTCTGGCACACGGGGCACCTCGTCGCGACGATCCTGACGTTCGCCTGCCTGGTCGAGTTGTGGGGTAGGCGTCGGGCATGGCTGATCGGGCTGCTCGCTGGCTTCGCGTTCCTGACCAGGGCCCCCCTCGCCTTCGCCATCCCGTTCTACGCGCTGCTGCTGCTCCCCGGGATGACTGGGACGCCTACGGATCCGCCCGAGCCGATCGTCCCGACCACCGATGGCGGCTACATCGCCCGAGCTCGGCGTCGACTCCCATGGCGTGCCTGGATCCTGCTCGGCATCGGCGTGATGCCGTCACTGCTGGCGTTCTTCGCCTACAACCAGGTCCGCTTCGGGACTCCGCTCGAGTCCGGCTACGCGCTGGCGACCCTGCCCGACTGGCTGGAGGCACAGCGGGCGAAGGGCCTGTTCTCCATCGTCCACGTCCCGATGAACATCGAGTACCTCTTCCTCCACTTGCCGACCGTAGTCTCGACCCCGCCGTTCTTCAGGCCCGATGGCCTGGGCATGTCCGTGTTCATCACCAGCCCTGGGCTGCTCTTCGCCCTGCGGGCGGATTGGCGTCGAGCGCGGACCTGGATCCTCGCCGGGGCCGTGGTCGCGGTGCTCATCCCGACACTTCTCTACTACGGTGGCGGCTGGCTCCAGTACGGCTATCGCTACTTTCTCGACTCGGTCCCGATCGTCCTCGCGATGTGCGGTCTGGCGGCGGCCTACCGGGGCGAGGTCGGTCCGGTCTGGAAGGTGCTGATCGCGTTCGGCACGGTCGTCATGGCCCTCGGCGTTTACTGGGCGTACAACCTGTGAGCGTTGTGACAGGGGATCGGGTCACCCGACTCCGTCCGCTCTGGCTCGCCCTGACCCTGGTCATCCTTGGGGTCGCCATCTACTTCGCCTTCTGGCTTCGCATGTATATCGAATCCCAGCAGGCCGTCGGGGTGGACTTCCGCTATTACCAGATGGTCGCCCGGCGCTGGCTGGAGACCGGCATCTACTACACGGATCGCCAACTCGACGGGCCGTACGTCGTTCAGACGCTCGTGGATAACCTGTATCCACCGCACGCGCTGTACCTCTTCGTGCCCTTCCTGATCCTCCCGTGGCCGCTGTGGTGGGGGATCCCGCTTGGCCTTATCGCCTACGTCGTGTGGTGGTGTCGGCCGCCGGTCTGGTCGTGGCCGATCCTGGCCCTGTGCGTGATGTTCCCCAAGACCATCAACCAGGTGCTCTACGGCAACACGGACATGTGGATCACGGCTTTCATAGCCGCTGGCGTGCGCTGGGCGTGGCCGGCGGTACTTGTTTCGATCAAGCCGTCGTTGGCTATCTTCGGACTCATCGGGATTCGCTCGCGCTCGTGGTGGTTCGCAGCGATCAGCCTGGCGGTTCTGAGCCTGCCTCTTATCGGTCTCTGGCTGCAATACCCCACGATGATGCGCAACTCGAGCGCGCAGTGGTACTACTCGTTCGGGAACCTGCCCTTCTTCGTCCTGCCGATCGTCGCTTGGCTGGTGTCCTCGCGACGGGCACCCGAGAACCTTGGACGGTGGGCTCTCCGACTGCTGGGTGGCAGGCATGGGACCACAGAACGATGACGCTGGCACGG
>CAYNGM010000193.1:0-3348 GCA_964396565.1 uncultured Anaerolineaceae bacterium
ACTCTTGGCGCGCGCGGCGCCGTGCTGCTGGACCGGACGGGCTCGATCCAGCGGGTCCCGGCCCCGCCCGTCGCAGCGCTGGACACGACCGGCGCAGGAGATGCGTTCGTGGGTGCGTTCGCCTTCGGTCTCGCCACCGGTCTCGCTGAAGTCGAGGCGGTCCGACTCGGGACCAGGTGCGCCTCTGACAGCGTCCAACGCCCGGGCACCCAGTCGTCATTCCCGCGTGGAGCCGGGACGAGCACTCCCCGATAGTCCCCCGAGCGGCAGCGGCTCAGCCGGCGACCATCGGCGTGCTGATCGAACCGATGCCCTCGATCTCGATCTCGACCACGTCGCCCGGGGCCAGGAACTCGGGTGGCTGGCGACCCTGGCCGACGCCATCGGGCGTACCCGTGAGGATGATGTCGCCGGGACGAAGGGTCATCACGGCCGATGCAGATCGGACGATATGGGGCATGTCCCAGACCAGGCGCGACGTGGAACCATCCTGCTTCACGACGCCGTTGACACGGGTCACGATGCGCAGGTCGCCGGGGTCCGGCACGTGGGCAGCAGGCACTATCCAGGGCCCCAGCGGTGCAGCCCCGTCATGCGACTTGCTGCGGTACCAGTAGGGCGGCGCGAACATCCTCGTGGTGGGCCGGCCGGCGCCGCCCCGATCAGAGACATCGAAGCCGACGAGGTAGCCGAAGACGTGCTCCATGGCCGACTCCAGCGACACATCCTTGGCTTCGCGCCCGATGACGATGCCGAGTTCACCCTCCCAGTCGATGTTTCGCCCGGTCGGCATCACGAACGGCTCGCCTGGGTCCACGATGCAGTTGCGCGCTGACTTGGCGAAGAACACCGGCTCCTCTCCATCGGGATCGACGGCCGAGTCGGCGCCCATCTCGTCCGCGTGGGCGCGGTAGTTGGCCGCCATACACAGCAGGTTCCAGGGGTAGCGGATGGGTGCCCGCAGCCGGACGTCCGCGAGCGCGTGGACGTCCGGGCCATCGTGCAGTCCGGCGTCTGCGATCGACTGGAGACGCGCCTCTACCCCCGGATCCCAGCTCTCGATGATCCCGCGCAGGTCGGTCGGGACGGCGCGGGTCTGCCCATGCCCAGCGGCGCTGGCCGCGACCAGGTCGAGCACACGATCACCCACGACCAGCCCGGGTCGATCCGAGCCCCCATGCTCGAAAGTGGCGAGTCGAAAGGTCGTCATCTCATCAGCCAATCGTCCATGACGCCCAAGGATACGGTGGGAGGTGATGACCGTCGTCGGTCACCGACTGGATCAGAAGATGAGCTGGCCCAGGGCGTAACTGATCAGCAGCGTGCCGAGGCCGACGACAAGAGTCCTGACCATCGTCCGACCCATGTGCATGTGTCCGGCCCAGGCGCCGATGATCGAGGTCACCACCAACTCCACCACGACCGCGACGAAGATCGCCCAGGCTTCGATCGCACACGGGGCAAAGAGAGTGATGAACAGTGGGACCGAAGCCCCGACCAGATAGGCGATCGAAGCCCCCACGGCGACAACCACCGCTTCAGTCCGCGTGACCGGATGCTGGATCCCGTGCTCAGTCTCGAGCTGCGCCGCGAGGGCATCGTGCGCATGCAGTCGCTCCGCCACCTCCCGCGCGAGCTCTGGTGACAGGCCCTTCCCCTCGTAGTAGTCGATCAGTTCCCGGAGTTCGTCCTCGGGCCGCGCGACCAGCGCGGCCGCCTCTTCCGAGACGACCATGACCTGCGCCTCCCGCTCCGCATCGACCTCGGCCCACATCGCCCCACCGGTGGCGAGCATGCCGGTGATCGTCGCGACCGTGGCCGCGATCAGGAGCACCTCGTCCGTGGCACCCGCACCGGAGAACCCCTCGAGGATCCCGGCGGTCGCGATGACCCCGTCGTTGGCGACCGCGGTCCATGCCCGGAGCTGCGCCTCGTCGGTCAGGATCGCTCGGAGCCCACGGGTCCCGGTGGATGACGGCTGTTCCTGGAAGTCGTTCGGCACGTGGCGAATCGTACGAGCGCGCGACCGCGAGTGGATGGCGCCCCCGGACGGGCATGGAGATCCAGCGGCCACATGAGGCCATCGCGTGGTACGTCGGTGCGGTTGCGTAGCGGCCCCGACGTGCGGCGCGCTAGACGTCGCCCTCGAAATGGGCCCCTTCCACCCGGACGGCGATGACGTTGCCTGTCGTGATAGCATTGCTATCAGGAGGACACATGGCGAAGCAGTTGATCGTACGGAACGTGGACGACGGACTGGTCCGCGCCCTCAAGCGTCGGGCGACCAGGCATGGGCGGTCGGCCGAGGCGGAGCACCGAGAGATCCTGCGCGACGCGTTGCGAGGGGACCTCGACCGCTCCTCGTTCAAGCAGGCGCTGTCTACGATGCCAGATGTCGGGGCCGACGCTGACTTCGCCTTTCGGCGCGACCTGCCTCGGGAGGTGTCGTGACCTGGCTCCTCGACACCAACGTCGTGTCGGAACTCCGCAAGGGGGAGCGCGCGAATCCCGGCATCCGGTCCTGGTTCGCACAGGCCGAGGAGGACGCGTTGTACACGAGCGTCCTCGTTGTGGGGGAACTGCGGCGCGGGATCGAGCTGCTCCGGCGCCGTGACGTGCCGTCGGGCCTCGCGCTCGACCAGTGGCTCGCCAGCCTGATCGACGGGTTCGCCAACCGCATCCTTCCCGTGGACCAGGTCGTGGCTGAAAGGTGGGGGCGCCTGAACGTGCCCGACCCGGTCCCGACCGTGGACGGTCTCTTGGCGGCCACGGCCCTCGTCCACGGCATGACTCTGGTCACGCGCAACACGCGGGATGTCGCGAGGACCGGGGTGGCGCTTCTCGATCCAACGTCCTGACTCGATCCGGCGCCGGAAAAGACGCGCAAGTTGGGGTGACGCGGCGTACCGCCCGAGCGCGTCCAACGCTTGCCTCGTGCGCCCCAGCGTCTGTCGATGCCGACGACGACCCGGTGTTGTGGCCATGGCGCCCCCGGACGGACTCGAACCGCCGACGCGCACCTTAGGACGGTGCCGCTCTATCCACTGAGCTACGGGGGCGCGGCGTCAATCGTACCCCGCGCGGCTATCGCGCCTGCTCGTACGGCCAGCCGACCTCGACGATCCCACATGTGACGACCGCCGGGTCTGAGCGTCTTCGCATCGAACCAGCCGCAAGGCGCTCGACCACAAGGAACGTGCCATGTACAGCATCGACCGCGCACGAGCAGGGCTCGTGCTCCTGCTCATCGTCTCCGTCCTCAGCGCGTGCAGCAACCCGCCGGTGAGGACACCGCCAGCCAGCCAGGCCACCACGCAGACGGCCTCTCCGGAGCCTGCATCCACGTCC
>CAYNGM010000193.1:3358-4644 GCA_964396565.1 uncultured Anaerolineaceae bacterium
GTCGTCGACATCGCCGACGGGCACGCCACGCCCGACGCCGGCCGCCGATGTCGCGAAGCTCTTCGTCAATCGGATCGCCAAAGACGGGCTCCGTGGTCGCGGTCCGATCAGCGGCATCGTGACGCTCGGCTCACTCGAGGTTCCGGTCAGCGGTGAGATCCAGCTCGACGGCAAGGACTCGGTGTTGACCTTCACGATGGACGTGCCAGGCGGACGCCACCAGACCACCTCCAGGGTGACGGCCGGTGGCAAGACGTACGAGTCCGTGGACGACGGGCCGTGGTTCGAGAAGAAGGCCGTGAAGGGTGCGGCCAAGCCCGACACGATCTCCTCGGCCCTCGGCGTCGCCATCATGGATGTACGTGACCGCGGCATGGTGACCAAGCACGGCCAACCCCTCCATCACCTTACGCCGACGGGTGTGACCCTGACGTCTGCTGACCTCGGGATACCCGGTCCGGGGGCGTCCAGCACTCCAGCGACGATCGAATTCTTCGCCCGTGACGACGGCTCTCTGGCAGTCCTTTCCATGGGGTTCGCCGGGACCATGGAAGTCGAGGGTTCTCAGATCGCCGTGTCCATGACCATCGACTTCGCCTTCGAGGAAGGTGCCATCCCGTCGGTGGAGGCGCCGACTGACCTCTGGGTGCGCCTCGAGTCCAAGCGACTTGGCTACTCGATCGGGTACCCCAAGGGCTGGACGGCCATCAAGGGGAAGGGCGATCAGCCTGACGTCATGGGCGAGTCCGATCACGAGTTCACCGCGGTCATGCGCGAACGACAACCGAAAGCGGCGGCGGACGACCTGGCGGCCTACGCCAGGGCCTTCATCCGGGCGACGCAGGACTCGTCCGACAGCGACCCTACCGCCGACGATCCGATCACCCTTCTGGGCGCACCAGCGCGACGGATCGAGTTCGAGTTGCCGATGGACGTATCGGACCCGGACTCGGATCGCCTCGCGACCGTCTACACCCTGTTGATCCGCGGTCGGAACGGCTACTGGATCGGGGCTTTCGGCCCGGTCGAGATGCGAGCCGAAGTCGTGGCGTTCCACGACAGGCAGGCCGCTACATTCCAGTTGCTTGACGACTAGGACACAGGACGCAACCAGACGGACACCATCCGATCTCGCGGGCGAGCCGTGGTGGGGCAGCCGCAAGTGGGCTGCCCCCTCTTCTTGGGCGGAGCCCCCCTTTTCGCGCGCCGCCTACAATCCGGGCGCGATGCACGCCACTCCCCTCCCCGACCTCATCATGTACGGCCGCCCCGGCTGCAGCCTGTGC
>CAYNGM010000194.1:0-4642 GCA_964396565.1 uncultured Anaerolineaceae bacterium
CGCCGGGTCATCGTCGGTCAGGACCTGATGCTGGAGCGCATCCTTGTCGGTCTGCTGTCCGGTGGCCACATCCTTCTCGAAGGCGTGCCTGGGCTGGCCAAGACCCTGACCATCAAGACCCTTGCCGATGTCCTCGGCGGGAGCTTTCGGCGCATCCAGTTCACCCCGGACCTGATGCCATCCGACCTCGTCGGGACCCGCATCTACCGGCCGCACGACGGCGCGTTCGAGACTGAGCTCGGTCCGGTCTTCGCCAACTTCCTCCTCGCAGACGAGATCAATCGGGCGCCGGCCAAGGTCCAGTCAGCGCTCCTGGAGGTGATGGGCGAGCACCAGGTCACGATCGGTGGAGTGACCCACCGCGTCCCGGAGCCGTTCATCGTCCTCGCCACCGAGAACCCGATCGAGGCCGAGGGGACCTATCCGCTGCCCGAGGCCCAGGTGGACCGGTTCATGCTCAAGGTCGTGGTCGGCTACCCCAACGCCAGCGAGGAGGCACAGGTGGTCGCGCGCTCGCTGCGCGCCGGGCTGCCGCCGCGCGAGGTCCTTGATGTCGAGGGTCTGATCGCCCTCCAGCGTCGGGTCGATGACGTGTACGTGGACCCGCGGATCATCAGTTACGCCGTCGGCCTCGTGGAGGCCACGCGCCGGCTGAGCTACTGGGGTGCCGCCGATCTCGAGGGCTACGTCGCCTACGGCGCGAGTCCACGTGGCTCGATCAACCTCGTACACGGCGCACGCTCGCTGGCGGTCCTGCGTGGCCGCCGCTACGTCCTGCCCTCCGATGTCGCCGAACTCGCCCCGGATGTGCTGCGTCACCGGCTCGTCCTCTCGTATGCCGCGCTGACCGACGGGGTGACTGCCGACACGGTCATCGCGCGGGTCCTTGGCCTCGTCCCGGCCCCCCAGCTCGACCTCGCCATCGAGCCCGCCGTCTCGGCATGAGTGGGGACCTCGCCCACATCGGGCGGCGCGAGCGCACGCCAGCGCGACCCGGTCCGGGGCCGATATCGGACGACCTGGTCAAGCGGCTCGAGGTCGCGCTGACCAGGCGTGCCGGTGGGCGGCTGACAGGCGATCATCGCGGCCACGGTCTCGGCGACGGCCTGGAGATCGACCGTATCCGACCTTACGAGCCCGGTGACGATGTCCGGCGCATCGACTGGAATGCCACCGCCCGGAGCGTCGTGCCACAGGTCCGCGAGGACGTGCCCGATCGCCAGCTGACCGCGTGGCTGCTGCTCGACACGTCACCGTCCATGCACTTCGGCACGGCCGACCGGCGCAAGGCCGACGTGGCCGAGGGCGCAGCGCTCGTCGTCGGGCGGTTCGTGGCACGGCGGTCGGACCGCCTCGGGGTCATCACCTTCGGCGCCGGACGTGAGCGAGTGTCGCCCCCGGTCGGGGGTCGCAACGGGATGCTGTCACTCATCCGTGCGCTCCATGTCCACACTCCGGACGAGGGCGGCGGAGCGACCAGCGTGGCCCGCGCCCTGGCGACCGTCGCCGCCTCGCGGACCAGGGGCGGACTGGTCACGATCATCTCCGACTTCCGGGGACCACGCGACTGGCGCCCGGCGCTTACGGCGGTCGCGGGTCGACACACCGTGCTGGCGATCGAGATCTTCGACCCACGCGAAGAGGACCTGGTCGACGTCGGCGAACTCACCCTGCTCGACCCGGAGACCGGCCGGTCCCTGCGTGTCGATACCTCCGATCGACGTCTGCGCGAGGCATTCGCATCTGGCGCGACGGCAGAGCGGGCGGAGGTGGCCGCGGAGTTCCGCCGCCTCGCCGTCCGCCACATCCGACTCTCCACCGAGGGCTCGTGGCTCGTGTCCCTTGCCCGCGATCTGGACACCACGGGAAGGACGGCATGACGTTCCTCGCACCGGCCCTGCTGCTGGGGCTGCTCCTCGTACCACTCCTTCTGGGCCTGTACGTCCTGGCCCAGCGGCGACGGTCGCGCTACGCCGTCCGGTTCACCAACCTGGACCTGCTGGCCAACCTCGCCCCGCACCGACCGGCCTGGCGACGTCATCTGCCGGCGGCCATCTATCTCGGCGCGGTCGCGCTCCTGGTCCTCGGTCTGGCCCGGCCGTCGATGGTCGTGGCGGTCCCGAGGGAGGACGCGACCGTCCTGCTGGCGATCGATGTCTCGGGCTCGATGAAGGCGACCGACGTCGCTCCGACCCGATTGGACGCTGCCCGCGAGGCGGCGCGCTCGTTCATCGATCAGTTGCCGAGTGGGGTCCGCGCCGGGATCGTCGCCTTCGCGACACGACCGGTCACGCTCGTATCGCCGACGACCGACCACGCTCAACTGGAGAGCGCGCTCGACGGCCTGAAGGCGCTCGATGGGACGGCCATGGGCGATGCTCTGATGCAGGTCCTCGACATCGCCGCGGGGATCCAGGCGAGCGACGCGAACGCCGGTCCGCCGGCGACTGCGGCACCCGGCGCCACGGCGCTGCCCGACGCCACTGCAGCACCCGACGCCACGCCGGCGCCCGGTGCCACGCCAGCACCCGGGTCGAACGACGACGGGCCGCTGGTGGCGGCGATCCTGCTGTCCGACGGGGCGAACTCGGTCGGCGAGACCGAACCACTCCAGGCCGCGCAGCGGGCGGCGACCATGGGTGTCCCCATCTACACGATCGCCCTCGGCACTCCGTCGGGCGAGGTCACCGTGGACGGGCCATTCGGGCAGCCGGTCACCCTCCAGGTGCCGCCTGACCGGGAGACGCTCGCCGAGATCGCCGAGGTCACCAGCGCCCAGGCCTTCGATGCGCCGACGGCCGAGGACCTGGAGGCGGTCTATGCAAACCTCCAGTCCCGTGTCGGATCCACTGAGGAGCAGCAGGAGGTCACGGCCTGGTTCGCGGCCGCCGCGCTCGTCCTGATCGTGGTCGGGGCCGGGCTCTCCGCAGTCTGGTTCGGACGCCTGCCGTAAGGGCAGGGCGCGTCCGCGCCACGCGGCGCGGCGCGGCTCCGACCGAAGGAGCGCTACGCGACGTACCATCCGGCGGGGTCGGGGCACGCATGCCCGGCCCGGATCGGCCACGAGGGCCGCGCTCGCGCCGGGATCGAGGGAGGGCTGGTTGACGGGACGACGACTGGTAGCGCCGCTTGTCATCGGCCTGGCCCTGAGCGCGGGCGCGTGCAGTGGGCTCGATGTCGGCCCCATCAGCAGACCAGGGGCCACCTCCCCCGACCCCGTCGGGTCCGACGCAAGCGCTGGCTCGTCGACGGATGCCCCCAGCATCGCCCCGACGGCGGGCGATTCGGGGTCGAGTCCAGGGAGTGAAGCGCCCGACTTCGGTGGCGAGCTCGTCATCTGGGCCGACGATGCACGGGCGTCCGTCCTCAAGCCACTCGCCGATGGGTTCGCGGCCCACCGCGGGGTGACGGTCACCGTGGAGGCCGTCTCGGAGAACATGGTCCCGAACTTCCTGACCGCGAGCCAGGCCGGTGTGGCTCCCGACATCGTCGCCGCGTCGCACGACGCCATCGGGCAGCTCGTGGCCAACGACGCGATCAGACCGGTGGACATCCCCGCTGGTGTGGATCTCGATCCGCTGGCGATCGCAGGCATGACCTACGAAGGCAAGCTCTACGGCATCCCGGATTCGGTAGAGAACGTCGCCCTCTACCTCGCCACAGGGCTCGTGACCACGTGTCCGGCCACGATGGAGGACCTGATCGCGACCGGCGGGAAGCTGCGTGACGAGGGCGAGACGAGCGAGATCATGGCCCTGCCGGTCGGGCCGGCCGGTCAAGCCCGGGCGATCTACCCGCTGTTCGCCTCCGGCGGGGGCACGTTCTTCGGCCGGACGGCCACCGGTGACCTCGACCCGGGGCGAGTGACGCTCGACTCGGCGGCCTCGATCGACGCCGGCAAGAGGCTCAGGTCCATCGGCGAAAAGGGGGCCAAGGCGCTCAAGACCGCCATCGATGACGCGACGGCGCGCTCGCTGTTCCTCGACGGCAAGGCCGCGTTCCTCGTCGCCGGATCCGACGCGCGCGTCGCCATCGAGAAGGCCGCCATCCCGTTCGACATCTGCCCGATACCCCGCTGGAGGGAGGGTGGTCCGGCCGATCCGCTGGTCGATGTCGCTGGCTACTTCCTCTCGACCAAGGGCCAGAACACGACCCTCGCCGATGCATTCGCGCGTGAGGTCCTGCTGGCCCCGGAAACTCAGCTGGCGTCCTACCGGGCACTCGGACGCAGACCGGCCACCTTGACCGCGATTGCCGATGCCGGCGCAACGGATCCGACGGTGGCGAAGTTCCGGGCGGCCGCCGAGGGCGGCGTAGTCGTCCCCCCGATCCCACAGATGGCTCTCGTCTGGGGGCCGTTCGGTATCGCCGAGGCCGCCATGGTCAGGGGCGCCGATGTGCGCGATTCACTCGAGGCTGCCGCGGCGACCATCCGGGACGGTATAGCGCTCCAGTAGGCTTGGCCGATGAGCATCGACCAGACCGACGCGCGAACAGACGCGTCATGGACGCCAGCCTGGGTCCGCGACGCCGTCTTCTACCAGATCTTTCCCGACCGTTTCGCAGCCAGTACCAGGGTCACCAAGCCCGGTCACCTGGAGGCATGGAGCGACCCGCCGACGAACCACGGCTTCAAGGGCGG
>CAYNGM010000195.1:0-4626 GCA_964396565.1 uncultured Anaerolineaceae bacterium
GACCCTGCAGCCGCCGTCGACCGCGTCATCGATGGGCTCGTCGCCCTGGCCAGCCCGGTCGCGACCGTCGCACGGGCCCAGGCCCCTGCGCCGGCGGCCACAAGGATCGATCGCCTCGCCCTGGGGCCGCGCGATGGTTTTGCGGCAGCGCTGCCGGCGACTCCGGACGAGGAGCACCTGATCGAGATCACACGCCAGATCATCAGGTCCATGCGTGGCGCCGACCTGCCGGAGGTGATCGAGCACGGGGATGTCAGCCATCCGAACCTGTTCGTGGGCGCGGACGACCGACTGATCGCGGTGGACTGGGAGCTCGGCGTCCGCCATGGATTGCCCGCGCATGACCTCGTCGGGTTCCTTGGCTACGTCGCCGAGGCATCGGTCCGTCGCGGACGTGGCGATCGGCGTGCAGAGGCCCTGGTGGCGGCTATCGGTGAGCACGGTGGATGGCACGACATGGCCATGGAGACGTACGCCGCTCGCATCGACCTCGACCCGGCCTTGCTCCCGGCCCTGACGGTCATGAGTTGGGCCCGCCGGGTCGTGGGCATCGTCGAACGGCTGCACGACGGTCGGCCCGCGATGCTCGCATCCACCACCGTTGACTTCCTGCGCGGACACCGCTGGATCCACGCGTGGCGCGCGGCAGTGGAGCGAGCGACGGACGGACAGGCTCGGTGACCATGCCGGGAGACGTGCGCGACGAGGCACCGGCCGTGGCCGCCGCAGCGCCCACGGGACCGCGCATCCTGTACATCACCAACGGGTTCCCCTACCCCCTGACCAGCGGCTACCTCCGGCATTACTTCCTGATCGGGCACCTCACGGCGGCGGGCTGTCGGGTCACCCTGCTGAGCATCGTCGGAGCGGACCACCGGGCGGAGGACGTGGCGGCCATGTCCGACCGAACGGATCGCGTCGAGACATTCCGATCGGCCGACCGGGCGCGTGGGGCCCGACAACGCTGGGTCCGCCGGCTCCGCCGGGTCCTGCCGATCGGGGGCGGCGATCCAGCGGGGAGGCAGCTGGCTGCGCGTGTCACGGAGCTCATGACTTCTGGATCGATCGATGCCGTCGTATTCAGTGGGCGCCGCACCGATCGCGCTCTGACCGCCCTGGGTGACCAAGTTCCGCTGGTCATCGACATGTGCGACGCGACGTCGTTCCGCCTCGAACGCGAGATCGCGATCAGCGGGCGGTGGCGTCGCATCGCCCTGCGCATCCAACGCCTCCAGGTCCGCCGCGTCGAGGCCCGGATGCTGCGCCGGGCGGATCGGCTGCTGTTCGCCTCGGTACGCGATCGCGAGTCCCTCATGCCCGGACCACCTGACCCGCGTGCGGCGATAGTCCCCAACGGCGTGGATGCGACGTACTGGGCGCGCACAGTGCCGCGGTTGGGGAACGAGATCATATTCACCGGCGCGATGAGCTATGGGCCCAACTCCGATGCCGCAGTCAGACTGGCTCGACGGATCCTGCCCCTCGTCCGGGCCATGGTCCCGGACGTGACCCTGTCGATAGTCGGACGCGACCCGACCCCGGCGGTCGAGGCGCTCGGCACGCTGCCGGCCGTGCGGGTGACCGGGACGGTCCCGGACATGCGGCCTTGGCTGGAGCGGGCGGCCGTGTTCGCCGCGCCACTCCGCTTCGGTGCCGGGATCCAGAACAAGCTGCTTGAGGCGATGGCCATGGAGGTGCCGTCGGTCGTCTCGACCCTCGCCGCCGACGGGCTGCGCACAGACGATGGAGAGATGCCGCCGATCGTGGTCGTCGACGACGACCGCAGCTTCGCCGCCGCCATCATCGAGGCGCTGCGCCGGGCCACCGCAGACCCGACGCCGGACACTGCCGCCCGCGAGTACGTCGCGAGAGCCTTCGACTGGGAACGCAGCGGCACCACGGTCCTGGCCCAGATCGAGGCGGCGCGCACTGCTCGGGCCGGGCGCGCTGGATGATCTCGCCGAGTTGCCGTCACGCACCGCCGAGGGGGACCTTCGGCGTGCGCAGCGCGCCAAAGCGACTATCCTAGGCCGACCGTCTCGGCTAGCACGTTCAGGCGAGCCTGCCGAGCTCCGGTATTGGGGGGTCGTGGTGCGCCCGTGGCCCAGTCGGCCGACCAGTCCGCCGACGCCGTCCGGTACGGACGTCGGCACACGAAGGGGAGCGCGTGGAAGTCTCTGGCTATCTCGCCGTAGCCCGCCGCTGGTGGTGGGTGCTGCTCGTCGCCACGTGGGTGGCCGCGCTGGTCGGATACATGGTGGCGTCACAGATCCCACCGACCTACGAGGCCCGGGTCCAACTGCTGGTCGGCCCGTACAACACCGATTCCGACACTCTCCGGGCAGCAGGTCAGCTCGTCCAGACGTATGGGGAACTCGTGACCACCGAGCCGCTCCTCGCCTCGGCCATCGCCGAAGTCGGTGCGGACATGGTCCCGCCACAACTCGACGCAAGCACCCGGGTCGTGGCCAACGACACCACGCGGTTCCTGACCATCCGTGTCCAGAACACCGACCCTGTCCTCGCGCGCGACCTGGCCAATGCGCTGGCCAACGAGATCACCCTGCTGGCGTCGCGCGGCACCAGCCGGCCAGAGGGCCAGCTCCAGATCGTCGACTTCGCCCGAACGCCGGTCGTCCCGATCGCTCCCCAGGTCTCCCTGATCGTCGTGATGGCCGCCCTTGCCGCGCTCATCGGGGCGATGGTCATCGTGTTGCTCGTCGAGTATCTGTCCGCCACGGTGCGGACCAAGGACGACCTCGCCAAGTTGACCGACCTGCCCTACCTCGGCAGTGTCGACACCCTGCGCACGCCACCGACCAGCCAGGCGGGGCTGATCGATCGTGCGCCGGAGTCGGCGGCTGCCGCCGCCTATCGACTGGTCGCGGCCAAGGTCGCCGCGCGCGAGACCGGTCAGGCCGCCCGGTCGATCATCGTGGTCGGGACGGCCCAGAATGGCTTCGCCGCCCAGGTCGCGGCCAACCTCGCGGCCATCGTCGCGCGCGGTGGCAGGCAGGTCATCCTCGTCGATGCCGACGGCGCGGAGTCGCTGGTGACCAAGACCTTCGGTCTGGGTTGGCGTCCAGGTCTGGCCGACGTCGCCGCCGATGCCTCGCGTCCCATCACGAACGGCTTGATCTGGATCAATCGCACCCTGCGGGTCATGCCGCGCGGCTCCACCGGTGCCGTGGACGCGATCGACCCGGAGACCGCTGAACGCATCCTGGCGAACCTCCAGGCCGAGGCTGACCTCGTGGTGGTGAGCACGGGTCCACTTCACCTGTCGGCCGCGGCGGTCGCCTGGACTCGTGCCGGTGAAGCCTCCATCCTCGTGGCCGTCCGTGACCAGACCCGTCGAGACGACCTGAGCTATGCCATCGAGGGTCTCCGCCTCGTCGGGGTCGCCGCCAGCGGTATCGTCCTCGCCGAACGTCGTCGTTCGATGGGTCGCGGGATCACCCCGGCCGCCCGAACAGGCACGCCCGAGACACACCACGCGGACGCCGCTGCGGAGTCGGCCGCGACCGATCCGCGCGCTCCGGTCGTGGTCACCTCGGCAGGGCGTTCGATGCCAGGCACGGTCGCGACCCAGGCGAGCACGGGCCGCGGCGATCCGACTGGCCCGACCGGGTCCTGACCCGAGGCGCCAGATGCGCATCCTCGTCACCGGCGGTGCCGGGTATATCGGCTCTCAGACAGCCCGCCAGCTGGCCGGCGCTGGCCACGACGTGGTCGTCCTCGACGACCTGGCGCGGGGACATGCGGATGCCGTTCGTGGCCTTCCACTCGTCGTCGGGGATGTTCGTGACGCACGCCTCGTTGCAGCCACGTTGCGCGAGCACTCGATCGAGGCGGTCATCCACTTCGCCGCGCTCAAGTCGGTCGAGGAGTCGAACGCCGACCCGGGTGCGTACTTCGATGTCAACGTCGGAGGCACCCTGACCGTACTGCGGGCGATGGCCGCAACCGGGGTCGGGGCGTTCGTCCTGTCGTCGTCGGCAGCCGTCTACGGCCCACCGGTCGCGCTGCCCGTCGAGGAATCGGCACCCCTACGTCCGCTCAACCCATATGGCGAGAGCAAGCTCATGGCGGAGCGACTGCTGCCCTGGTTCGAGACGAGTCACGGGATACGATACGCCGCCCTGCGCTATTTCAACGCGGCGGGTGCCGACCCTGGGGGAGCGCACGGGGAGGACTGGCGCACAGCCCCGAACCTCATCCCGATCGTCCTGTCGGTCGCGGCCGGACGTCGTCCGGTGCTGACCGTCAACGGGATGGACCACCCCACTCCTGACGGGAGTGCCATCCGCGACTACATCCACGTGGTCGACCTCGCCGACGCACATATCCGGGCCGTGGACGCAGTGACCCGACCGGGTGGCTCATTCACTCTGAACATCGGGACCGGTCGGGGAGCGTCAGTCCTGGAGGTCGTGGATGCGGCCCGGCGGATCACCGGTCGCGAGATCCCGACCGTCTACGGCCCGCGCCGGGTCGGCGACCCGCCGGCGGTCTGGGCAGCCACGGGCGCCGCGAAGGAGCGCCTCGGCTGGCGTGCGGCATTCGACCTCGACGATGTGATCGGATCCGCCTGGCGCTGGTACGAGGGCCACCCCGCTGGCTACG
>CAYNGM010000196.1:0-4599 GCA_964396565.1 uncultured Anaerolineaceae bacterium
GGACCATGGCCAGGATGATCGAGCCGCCAGCGCTCATACCGGCGTACCGGGCAGCGGTCAGGTTGAAGCCGGCCGATCGCAGCTCGAAGCCCCTGGTCGTCTTGAACAGGAACCACGACACGAGCACGGCCATGACCAGGGCCAGGATGAAGCCCCAATGAAGGCGGATGCCGGGCAGGTCGATGAGGTTCGGGATGTCGACGATCGGCCGGAGGTCCTTGGAGATCGGCTGCGAACTGCCGGCCTGACGCAGGAAGTCCGAGCGCAGACCGAACAGGACGATCTGGGCCGCGACGTAGTTGAGCATGATGGTCGTGATGACCTCATGGGCGCCCGTCCGCGCCTTCAGGAAGCCCGGGATGAAGCCCCAGATCGCGCCCGTGATGATGCCGACGATCATGGCCACGATCAGCACCAGGGCCGCTGGCTGGCCCTCCATGACCAGCACCGCGACGGTCGCGCCGAACGCCCCGAGGATGAACTGCCCATCGACGCCGATGTTGAACACGCCGCTGCGGAACGAGATCGCGACGGCGAGACCGCAGAAGATCAACGGGGTGGACGCGACGAGGGTCTCGGTTATCGGACGGATCGCCTTGGCGATCTCGTTCGGGTCGCCACTGCTGATAGCCGCGATGATGTGTGCCGGATCGCCGAACGCCCCGATGATCATCGCCCCGTAGGCGGCCAGGACGTTACCGACGGCACCTCCGATGGCGCCTATCGGGTCCGTGCTCAAGTTCTGGAGATGCTCGAAGTCGGTGATGACCAGGAACACCGACCCGACGATGAACGCGGTCAGGATGGCCAGGAGCGGGATCACGGCAGGCCCGAGGGTCTTGCGAAGGCGCCTCATTCGATGTGCCCTCCCATCAGCATCCCGACATGTTCGAAGTTGGCCTCCTCGCCCTCGACCACGGCGATGATCTGGCCGGCGAACATGATGGCCACGCGGTCACCGACCGCCAGGACCTCCTCGAGTTCCGTGCTCACCAGCAGCACCGCGGCACCGGCGTCACGCTGCTCGACGAAGCGGCGGTGGATGTACTCGATGGAGCCCACGTCCAGGCCCCGGGTCGGCTGGGCCGCCACGACCAGCTTGACCGGCACGGAGAACTCACGGGCGACCACGACCTTCTGCTGATTGCCGCCAGACAGGGAGCCCGCCGACGTCTGGATCGATGGTGTCCTGATGTCGAAGGCCTCCACTCCGTTGGTGGCGTTCTCGGCGATCGCCGCGTGGTTCAGGATCCCGTGCTTGCTGTACGGCTCGCGGTGATAGGTGTCGAGGACGTAGTTCTCCGCGACCGTCATCGCCCCGATGATCCCGTCACGATTGCGATCCTCCGGGATGTGGGCGACGCCCATGTCCGAGACTCGCCGGGGTGAGGCGCCGACCACGCTCTCGCCGGCGATGGTCAGTTCTCCAGAGTCCACCTGACGCAGACCCGTGATGGCCTCCACAAGTTCCGTCTGGCCATTGCCCTGGACGCCGGCGACGGCGACTATCTCGCCGGCTCGGACGTCAAGGGACACATTCTTCACGGCCGCGAAGCCACGGTCATCACGGATCACCAGGTCCTTGATGTGGAGCACTACGTCGCCGGGTGTGGCAGGCCCTTTGACGACCTTCAGCTCCACGTCACGCCCGACCATCAGGTTGGCGAGCTGCTCACGGGTCGTCTCGGCCGGGTTTGCGGTGCCGGCCACCTTGCCGCGCCGGAGCACGGTGATCCGATCGCAGACCTCGAGGACCTCGTTGAGCTTGTGGGTGATGAAGATGACAGTCGTCCCGCCCTTGGCCAGACCGCGGATGATGCCGAACAGCTCCTCCGTCTCCATCGGCGTAAGGACGGCCGATGGTTCGTCCAGAACGAGGATGTCGCTCTGGCGGTAGAGCGCCTTGAGGATCTCCACTCGCTGGCGGACACCGACCGGGAGGTCCTCGATCCGGGCGTCCGGGTTGACATGCAGTCCGTACTGCTCCGAGAGCTCGACGACCCGCTTGCGCGCCGCCGTACGGTCGAACGAGCCGAGCGGTCCGCTGATGCTCTCGGCACCGAGCGCGACGGCCTCGACGACATCGAAGACGGGGACCAGCTGGAAGTGCTGGTGGACCATGCCTATGCCGGCCGCGATCGCCTCGGCCGGGTCATCGAAGACCAGCTTCTGGTCATCGATCAGGATGTCACCCGAGTCGGGTCGATAGAGCCCCGACAGGATGTTCATCAGGGTGCTCTTGCCCGCCCCGTTCTCCCCGAGCAGACCAAGGACCTCGCCCTTGTCTGCCGCGATGGAGATCCGGTCGTTGGCAAGCACGCCCGGGAACTGCTTGGTTATCTCCCTGAGTTCGAGACGCATCGGCGATCCGGCCTCGGATAAGGGAGCCGCCCGCCCTCGGAGACCGAGAGCGGGCGGCTGAGCAACGATGGACTGGCTGGGGACCGCCGATCTACTTGAAGTAGTCTGCGATCTTGATCTCGCCGCTGGCGATCTTGGCCTCGAGGTCGGCGACCTCGGCCTTGAGCTCAGCGGAGACCTGGCTGTCGAAGTCGTGGAGGGGGGACATCCGGACGCCCTTGTTGGCAAGGGTGCCGACGTAGTTCTCCCCGCCCGCGTCGCCGGCAGCGTTCTTCTTGAACGTGTCGAGGACGGCCACGTCGATGACCTTCTCGGCCGAGGTCAGGATGGCCTTGGCGTACTCGGCCAGCGAGACGGCCTGGTCGGTGTCGACGCCGATCGCGTACTTGCCGGCGGCAAGCATCGCCTTGATCGAGCCGTTGCCGGTGCCACCCGCGACCGGGGCCACGATATCGGCGCCCTGGTCGATGAAGCTGTTGGCCAGCTGCTCGCCCTTCTGGACGTCGCCCCACGGGTTGTCGCCGCCGACGAAGGTGCCCTTCTGGGTGGCCGCATCCCAACCGAGGAGCTCGACGGTCGAGCTGTGCTTCTCGTTGTAGATGTTGATGCCGGCGTCATAGCCGTCCATGAACCGGGTCACGCCGGGGAACTGCTGACCACCGTACGTACCGATCTTGCCGGTCTTGCTGAAGCCAGCGCCGAGGTACCCGGCCAGGGTGGCCGCCTCGTCGATCTGGAAGTCAAGCCCGGTGAAGTTGGCCGGGGTCGGGCCGTTGGTCGCCTCGTCCCAGGTCGCGTCGACCTGTCCGAACGCGATGTTCGGGTTGGCCTTGGTCGCATCAGCGGTCGCCTGTCCCTGGAGGAAGCCGACGGTGATGATCGACTGGCAGCCCTGATCGATCAGGCGCTGGATGTTCGCGGCGTAGTCGGTGGAGCCCTGGGCCTCACTGAAGAAGGTCTTGAAGCCCGCCGCCTTGGCGTCCTCGAGGCCCTTCTTGGCCAGGTCGTTGAAGCCCTTGTCGCCAAGACCGCCGGTGTCGAACGCGACGCACGCGGTCCAGTCGACGGCAGCAGCTGACGGCGCCTCCGACGGAGCCTCGGACGCCGGGGCCGATGGGGCGGTCGTCGCCGGTGCCTGCGACGCAGGAGCCTGCGATGCGGGCGAGGTCGTCGCGCCAGGCGACGAGCACGCGGCGATGAGTAGGGCTGACGTCGCGCCGAGCGCGAGCAGCCTGCGAGAGATCTGCAAGGTGTCTTCCTCCTCTGAAACCCCGGGCCGTCCTCCCAGAAAGCCGGGCAGGCCGTAGAGTACGCCATCGGGGTTACGTCACGTCAATGGTCTGCGTGCGTTTCCGATGGAATCCAGCGTGGAGGGAACGTGAGCGAAGGGGCCCCGGACGGTCCGGTCGTCGGCCGCGAGACAGTCGCGACGCCGCGGCCGGGCGTCGATCGCGAGACGGGCGTGACGCCGCGTCCGGACGTCGATCTCGAGTCAGCGCCACCTCTGGTCGCTGACCGCGAGGCCACCGCCGCACTGTTCGATATCCACGAGGGGCGCTTCGACGTCCCCCTGCTCGATGATGCGGCCATCGCGGCGCTGTTGCGTACACGGCCAAGGATCGCCATGGTCGGGGCGTCGAACGACGCCTCGCGTCCATCGAACGGGGTGCTGCGCGGATTGCTGGCGGCCGGCTTTGACGTCGTCCCGGTGAACCCGAATGCGGCGGTGGCGGCCGGCCAGACCTGCTACCCGACGGTCGCGGCCGCGGTCGAGGCGACCGGGCCGGTGGATAGCGTGGACGTGTTCCGCCGCCCGGACCAGTGCGTCGAGCCGGCGCGGGCGGCGATCGAGGTCGGGGCGCGCTGTCTTTGGCTCCAGCTCGGGATCGCCAACCGCGAGGCGGGTCGTCTGGCGCACGCCGCGGGACTCGACGTGGTCATGGATCGCTGCCTGATCATCGAGGTCGAGCGATTGGCTCGCCGATGAGGCCGGTCGGATCGGCGCGGGCGCGAGTCATGCGATCGTGACCGCCGCCCAGGAGTCTGCCGACCGTGGCCTTGCGGAAGCAGTCGCACGCGCGCTGACAGCCGATGCTCGACTCCCGTCAGCCTCTGTCGGTGCGCTGATCGACTCCTTCGGGCTCGATGGCCCGGATCCGATCCTCCTCGCCGCCTTGCCCCACGCCGTCGCTCTCGCCGATCCACCCATCTCGGGGTTTCGGGTCGGTGCGGTCGGGC
>CAYNGM010000197.1:0-4597 GCA_964396565.1 uncultured Anaerolineaceae bacterium
GTGAGCTGCTTGCCCTGCTCGCTCCGACCGATGACATCGCCCTCCGGATCCATGCGGTCGGGCGAGAGGTTAACGACGTGCGCCGCGACGGTCCGGGCCTGATCGAGCCACTCATCGCCCCCGAGGGCGCATCCGAACCATCGGGCCCGATCAGCCCGACCCGAACGCCTGGGCTCTAGGTAGTCGCGGGGCCTGCCTCGGGGCCGCCGACTCCGTCAAGTTCGGCGGTCAGGCCGGCGAATGCCTTGGGCGCGGTCACTCCGCGGTCGATCGCGGCGGCATAGGCCCCGAGACGGTTCGCGAGACCCGGCGCGGAGCCATCGCCAGCCTGCGCCTCCACGACCAGCGTGCCCGGCGGAACGGTCGGGGGGATCGGCTCACCCGGGCCGGTGACGATGACCGCCTGGGCGCCCGCCCAGTCGGCCGCGACCATCACGGCGCCCGCGACGTCCGCGCTCGGATGGACGGCGACCAGGATCCGGTAGTCGGCAAGGTAACGAAGAGCAAGCCCGACATCAGCCGGGTCAAGGACCGGTCCATCGAACGTCTCGGTGACATCGTTCGACGGCGCGGAGTCATCGCCGATCGGCGCGTCCGGGTCGATGGCGTCCGTATCGATGGCGTCCGGGTCGACTTCGAGCGGGTCGTCGGCATCGCTGGTTCCGTCATCCGCTTCCGCCCGGTCCCCCGGACAGATCCGCGTGGGTCGCGTTGGGTCGCGCAGCACCGCGACATGACCGATACCCGCCTTCGAGAGGGCCAGCTGCCAGGCGTCGCCTGCCGGGTCGTCACCGATCCGCGCGACACGCTCGACCGATGCCCCGCTCGCCGCTGCTGCGCTGGCGATCCGGTCGGCGATGCTCCCGGGCGTGGCGGTCTCACCCGACCCGGTGAGGCAGGCGGGGCCGATGACGACGATCACCGCGTCAGCCTAGCCCTTCGTCAAGGTCCGCGCCGGCCCGCCGCACCGCATCAGCCGGTCGCCGCTGCCGGTCGGGGGGCATCCGCCCGGACGACCCGGAGCGGGCGATACAGGACAGCCGTCAGCAGCGTGCAGAGCAGGGTGATGACACCGCCGGCGGCCAGCGCCACCGGTGCTCCCAGCCGTTCCGCAACCACACCGAAGACGAGATTGCCGATCGGGATCGCACCCCACGAAGTGAGCATGTACAGCGACAGCACCCGGCCACGCAGCCGACCCGGGACCAGGACCTGGAGCAGGGTGTTGGTCGTGGCGTAGTAGATGACCTGGCAGGCGCCGAGCACGGCCAGGGCGAGCAGCGAGATCGGGAGGGCAGTCGAGACGCCGAATACCACAAGCGCAAGGGACCCGACCGACAGTCCGCCGATGGCCAGCATGCCGCTGCCGCCCCCGGGCCGCAGGACGGCGACACCAAGGGCGCCGCTCAGCGCCCCGATCCCGATCGCCGCGGTGAGGACTCCGAGACCCTCGGCGCCGATGCCCAGGATGTCCCGCGCGTAGAGCGGCAGCAGCGGCAGGTAGTTGAGCAGGAACAGGCCCGGCACGATGGTCAGGACCAGTAGCACCGCGACCATCCGGTCGGCGTGGACGAACCGGAACCCATCGACCAGGTTGGACCACATCGAGGACTCGACGGCACGCATCGCCGACGCCGGTGGCAGCTGCAGCCGGGCGAGCACGATGGCCACGAAGAAGAGGGCTATGGCGTTGACCCAGAATGCGACTGCCAGGCCACCGGCGGCGATCGCGATCCCGGCGGCCATCGGCCCCAGGATGCGCGACAGGTTGAACTGGGCGGAGTTGAGTGCCACCGCGTTGCCGATATCGGCACGCGGCACGAGCGTCGATACGATCGCCTGGAATGCCGGTCCGGCGATGGCCGTCGCGGAACCGGCAAGGAACGCCAGCACGATGACCTGCCAGTACTCCACCCGTCCGGAGGTCGTGAGGGCCGCGAGGAGAGCCGCGATGGCGCCACCGGCAAGCTGGCCACCGACGAGGATCCGGCGCCGATCCAGGCGGTCCGCCAGCACGCCGGCCAGCAGCGACAGAACCAGCGTCGGAACCGACCCCGCGGCACTGGTCAGTCCGAGGGCAGCAGCCGAATCGGTCAGCCCAAGGACCAGCCAGCCCTGGGCGGTCGCGCTCATCCACCCGCCGATGTTCCCGACGAACGCCGCGCCAAGGAAGGTCCGGAAGACGGGCGAGGCCAGCGCCGGCAGGCGCTGGCTACGCGTGCTGCGCAACGATGGCTCAGCCGTTCGCGTCACCGTCGTCGGTCGACGTATCGGCGCTGACCGGCTCGTCGGACGTACCCACCAGGGAGGGGTCCTCGGACCCCGCGGTCGGACCCTCGAGGTCGGACGCGTCGATCGGCCCGATCGCGTCACTGGTCGCCTCGTCCGCCCCGGTCGTCGTCACCTCGTCCCGGTCGATCACGATGGTCCCAAGGCCGGCCGCCTCGAGCTCGGTGCCGAACGCGTCGAGATCACCGACGAGGACGATCGCAGCTCGATCGAGGTGCAGGTGATCGCGCGCCGCGGCGCTTACAGCCCGCAGGTCGACTTCCTCGATCCGTCTCCGATAGTCGATGAGTTCGGCCAGTTCCAGGCCGTGGACGGCCAGTCCGCCAAGCGCCCCGACCACGGCCCCGGGTGTCTCGAAGCGCAGCGGGAACACCCCCACCAGGAAATCGCGGGCTGCCTCGAGTTCGCCCGGTGTGACCGGCGTGTCGCGCATCCGCTCCAATTCGGCCAGCGTGTCGAGCACGGCCGGCACCGTCACCTCCGTGTTGACCGCGGCTCGGGCGGTGAATGGTCCGGCACCACGACGCATGTCGAACCCTGCCCCGGCACCGTAGGTGTAGCCCTTGGCCTCGCGCAACTGCATGTTGAGGCGTGAGTTGAACAGGCCGCCCAGGATCGCGCTCATGACCGCCACCGCGTGGAAGTCATCGATGCGCCGGGGCAGTCCGCGGTGGCCGATGCGGATCTCGGTCTGGACACTCTCCGGTCGATGGACGACCCGGATCAGGCGCCGCGTCCCCGACGCCGTGTCATTTACATCGCGTCGCGACGCCGCGGTCGCACCGGCGGTCCAGGGGCCGAACAGCCGTGCAGCCATGGTCTCGACGTCCTGGCCGCCGAGGTCACCGGCCACGATCAAGGCGCCGCGGCGTGGATCGAGGATCCGCGCATAGGCGGCCTGGACGACATCTCGATCCAGCCGTTCCACCGTCTCCCGGGTGCCTGCTGCCGGTCGATGGTAGGGCGAGGCCGGGGAGTAGATCGTCCCGATGTATGTCTCGTCCGCACGGCGCCTTGGATCGGCCGCCGCCTGGAGCAGGTCGTTGAGCCGTTCGTCACGGAGTCGATCGATCTCCGCCTCGGGGAAGGTCGGCGTCAGCAGGACATCGGCGAGCAGTTCGAGCGCGGACTCAAGGCGTGAGGCTGGGACCTCGACACCAACGCTCGTCGCATCCCAGCCGGCCTCGGCATGGATGGATGCACCAAGGCGCTCCGCTGCCTCGGTCAGCGCTATGGCGTCGTGACGCTCCGTTCCCTCGGTCATGGCCCGTGCCGCCAGTACCGCCGAACCGGCGACATCGGCCGGCTCGTCGGCGGCGCCGACCGGGAGGATGACCGTGGCGCTGATCAGCGGCCGGCCGGGAAGGTCGGCGACCTGGAGACGCAGCCCGTTCGCCAGGCTCCCCTCGCGAACTGTCGGGAAGTCATACGGTCGCGGGACGCCCGGAAGCGGTCGCTCGGCGACGACGATCGGGTCGCGCAAGCCCTCGACCGTCGTCTGCTCGCCCGCGTTCACGTCGCCGTTCACGCCGCCACCTCATCGTCGGCTGATGCGTCGTCGGCCGCGAGGACATCGGTATCGGCCGGGGGGATCTCCGGCAGGTAGGTGAGCACGAGTCGATTGTCCGTGCGGAAGGTCGCCGCCGCGACGTCGCGGATAGCGTCGGGTGTGACAGCCAGATAGCGCGGCAACATCCGGTTGATCAGCCCCGGGTCATCGAACAGCGTCGCGTACATCGACAATCGGTCGGCTCGTTCCTCGACGCGCTGGAGTGCACCGAGCTCGTCCGCCTCGACCAGTGCGAAGGCACGCGCGAGCTCGTCGTCACTGACAGGCTCGGTCGCGAGTCGCTCGAGCTCCTCGAGATAGGCACTCTCCACGCGTTCCACCGACACGTCAGGACGGACGGTCGCCCACCCGGCACAGACCGAGGCTCCGCCGACGAACCCGAGGGTGAACAGCGTCACGTCCTGGGCGAGTCGCTCCTCGCGGACCAGCCGTCGATGGAGCCGACTGCCCTTTCCGCCGGCCAGGATCTGACCGGCGACATCGAGCGCGTCGAGCTGTGGATCACCGTACACCGGCGCCCGAAATCCGAAGTGGATGCGCGGCAGCGGCACGCGATCGAAGACGGTCTCGCGACGCTCGCCGCCCAGCGTCGGAGGAAGTGTCAGGTCCGGCAATGATGGGAACGACCCGTTCGCCGGGATGGCGCCGAAGAAGCGCTCGACGCTGGCCCTCACGGTCGCGTGGTCCACGTCGCCGACGACCGACAGGACCGCGTTGTCCGGCGCGTACCAGGTCCGG
>CAYNGM010000198.1:0-4587 GCA_964396565.1 uncultured Anaerolineaceae bacterium
ACCGAGCTGAAGGTGTGAGCCGGTGCCTCCCAGTCCGCGAGCACGTCGCTGCGGGCGACGAACGCGCTGAGCGGGATACCCGATGAGATCGACTTGCCGCACACGACCCCGTCCGGAACGACACCGAAGTGCTCGATCGAGAACCAGCGGCCGGTCCGCCCGAACCCGGCCTGCACCTCGTCCACGATGAACAGCATCCCGTAACGGTCGCAGCGTTCGCGGATCCCTTCGACGAACGAGCGTGTCGGGATGAGCACACCCGAATCGCCCTGGATCGGCTCCATGATGACCGCGGCGACCTCCTCTCCCGGGACCTCGTTGGCGAGCATCGCATCGAAGGTCGCGAGGGCGTCGGCTCCGACGTCCTCCGGGCTCCGGCGCCACGGATCGTGGTACGGATCCGGGAACGGGAGATGGTGGATCTCGGGGAGGAACGGGCCCATGCCGCGACGCATATCCAGGTTCACGCTGGACAGCGACAGCGCGCCATAGGTGGTGCCGTGGTATGAGCCACGGAACCCCACGATCTTCTGGCGACCGGTCCGATGCCGTGCGGCCTTGATCGCGCCGTCGATGGAATCGCCGCCCGACAGACCGAAGGCGACGCGCGTCGGGCCGTCGATCGGGACGCGCTCGACGAGCGCTTCCGCGAGGTCGACCATCGGCTCCTGGTAGATGTAGGCGGCGCTGTAGTGGGGGAGGATCTCGGCCTGGCGCCGGATGGCCTCGACCACGACCGGGTGGCTGACCCCCGTGTTGAGGGCCGCCGCGCTGGCCAGGAAGTCGATCCACTGGCGGCCATCGGCGTCGCGGACGATGGCACCTTCGCCACCGGTAACGACGATCGGGTAGAAGCCCAGCCGGGTCGCCGAGGCGATCACCTCGCCGTGGCGACGGATCAGCTCGTCGGTCATGACGCCAGCGCCGCCAACTCCGTGGCGACCCGCTCCTGCGACCAGCGTGTCTCGGCCGCGAGATAGGCCATCTCGGCTTGATCCGGGTGCGGCCGAGTCCCGGCGACGTTGCGCAGGTACGACCGGCGGACCGTGTCGAGGTCAAGATCGCGCGGTCGCAGACGTGCCGGGTCGTCGGGGATGATGATCGACTCGCCCGGGACCTCGTCGGCGGGGTCGCCGCGCTCGACGCGGATGCCCTGCGACCGGGCGAAGGTGAGCTGCGACGTAGGATGCTTGCCGGCGCCCGTGTACTCGGATTCCTGGACCACGATCACCTGGTCCTCGTCCATCTCCAGCGACAGCGCGAACGCCGCCGCCAGCGACGTGTTCCCGGCCGGTCCGCGCTCCAGCCCCTCAAGACGCGCCAGCAGCTCGGTCATGTAGAAGACCTCCCCCTGGCGGACCAGCAGGTAGCGGTCGATGAAGCGCAGCGGCCGGGCCGCGTTGCGCGGGACATCCACCCGATCCGGGTTCATCGCGAACGGGATCCCGAAGCCCGTGTGTCCGGTGGTGAACGACTTCCGGTTGAAGTCGTGGTCGCTGGCCATCGACAGGCCGGTGAGGTCCACGCTCGCGGCGACCACCCGGGCCGCACAGCCTCGCGCGGCCAGCCCAAGGGCGGTCCCGGTGACGTTGCCGCCACCGGCATGGGTCACCACCACGGCGTCCGGATCGCGTCCGGTCATGTGCCTCGCCTGGTCGCACACCTCCGCGCCGAGCGTGGCGATCCCCGCGACCGCGTACGGGCTGTACAGCGAGGCGCTGAAGAACCCGGTCTCTTCGAGGACCACGAGCATCAGGTAGAACAGCTCGGGCCCCACGGTCACCTGCAGGACCTCGGCACCCAGGGCCTCGCATTTGCGGGCCTTCTCGATGATCTCGGGCTGCCCGACGCCCCGACTGTCGAAGACCTCCTGGACGACGATGCAGTCGAGGCCGCGGGCCGCGGCGCGCGACGCGACCGCCGCACCGTAGTTGCCACTGGTGGCCGCCACCACGCCCCGATAGCCACGCTGCGCCGCCTCGTGGATGGCCAGCGCCGCCCGACGGTCCTTGAAGCTTCCCGACGGATTGGCGGCCTCGTCCTTGAGCAGGATGCGGGCACCCCTGCCCGGCTCCGCGATGGATCGGGCGAGAGCGGTCAACCGGCGCAGCTCGAGCATGGGTGTCGCGCCGACGCCGGCCTCTGCCTGGATCGCCGTCACCGACGGCAGGTCGTAGCCGACCGTGTGGATCAGGGCCTCGTAGTCGAATGCGAAGCCGCCCCGCTCGAACGCGGGATAGTCGATGCCGGTGGCGGCCTCCATGATCTCGGCTCGGCGGGCCATGACCGCCGCGAACGAGGTGTCGCGCGCGGTGCTCATGTGCGTGGCGCCCGCCGGCGCAGGTCATCAGCTGCTGCCAGCAACTCCGGCTGCGGATCGCCGTAGTCATGGGCGTAGCGCGGGCCGATCGTCACGAGACGCCCACGTTGGGTCCGCCCGATCGCCGTCCGGATCACCACGTCATCGCCGACCGCCGCCGCGTCCTGGTCGAGGTACCCGTTGATCCAGAGCTGGAATGGCGTGGCTCGCGTGTCCTCGGGCAGATTGGGTGAGCGTTCGCCCGGCTCGAGGATGGTCCTCGTGATCCGCACCCAGTCGCCGCGAGTCGCACTCACGGGCCCCGATGTCACATCGTTGTGGGTGGGTTCCGGCATGCCGCTCCCTCGCATCGGATCACACGACGACCAGATTGTATATTATGTCGAGACTGACCAGACGGCCTGATCGCGCAGCCAAGGTGACGTGCGGAAATGTTCAACTACAACCCCTACTCGCGCACAGCCCAGAAGTACGACCCAGCGAACCCTGGCGACTTCGAGCATGTCCCGGGTGAGCCCAAGGACCCGGATCCGGCGTCGTGGGGCATGCAGTCCGACGGGACCTTCAAGCCGCCGGCCGAGACCCCGATGATCCCGCGCGACATGTTCATCGATTTCGAGGGCCAGCTCCCCTACCCGGACCCGAACACCTACGTCCTCAACACCAAGGCTGAAGCGTTCTACCCATGGGTCGTGGACACCAGCCACACCTGGCAGGCGATCTGGGACCTCGATGGGCATCGCTACATGGTCCACTACAACTCGTACATGCCGTGGAACGTGTACGACATCACCGATCTCTACGCGGTCCGGATCGTCGCCCAGGCGACCGATGACAGCGTCAAGCTCGGTGCCCTCAGCATCCAGTGGAACGAGCGGATGGGTTGCCACATCGCGATCCAGGCCCGCGAGACCCCGCGCTACTTCCTCAACGGCAAGAACTCGAACAAGTACCTTGACCCGACGGTCGAGCCGGAGCTCAAGGCCGTCGAGCAGCTGCGCGGCTTCAAGGTCTGGAAGGTAACCTCACCGAACCCGGACCAGTGGGAGCTCCTGACCGAGGTCTCGACCGACCCCAACCACACCGCCGCCGATCCGGTCCAGGAGGGCTGCGGGGTGATGGATCTGCCGGTCTACTACGGCGGGGATTACCTGTTCGTGGCCACGGCACCCGACAACACCTTCGTCAACCAGCCCTACCGGACCACCCTGTGGACCGCTGGCCACCAGAGCTACGACGTGTCGGACCCGACCAGCCCGAAGTTGCTGGACACCTGGTGGGTGCCCGGCCAGCGGACAGGCGAAGAAGCCGACTCGCCCTACTACCAGGAGAACCCGCGCTGGGACAACAAGGTGTCCTGGTTCGGTGCGCGGATGGGCGTGTTCATGCCGCGCTCGGTCGAGTCGGGCTACCCGTATGCGTATGCCGCGATGGGTGGTCTCGGCGTGTTCGTGCTCGATGTGTCCGATCCGGCGAACATCAAGCTGGTCGGGTCATGTGCCCTGCCGCCGTCGGTCGCCGGCACCGAGGGGGACAACATCGATGTCACCCAGGTCGAGGAGACCGGGTTCATCTACGCCTCGGGCTATCCGATGAACACAGACTGCTACGAGCCGGAGAAGGAGATCATCCAGATCGACGTGTCCGACCCGGCCAACCCGCGGATCGCCGGCAAGATGCCGCGTCCGACACCGCCGGCCGGCGCGCCGATCACCGACTATGCGCAGCGACGTGGGTCCTTTGGGCCGAAGCGGAGCGGCTACTACATCAACCCGGGCAAGCCGCACGGCAAGATCATCCCGTACGCCTACTACAACGCCGGGCTCCAGATCTTCGACGTGTCCGATCCGGCGAATCCCAAGATCGGTGGGTACTTCGTGCCGCCGATGGGCCAGCGAGACAGCGATGACAACGCCGCCTGCGTCCACGGGATCCTCGTGGAGTGGGACCGCAACATCATCTGGCTGATGGCCAACACCGGTTTCTACGCCATCTCGACGCCGTTCCTCGGCGAGGTGGTCACGGGCTTGCCGCGCGGCTAGCGTCGTTGATCGGCCGAAGTCCGACCAGGTCCGCGATCCGGGAGGGTCGATCGAGCACGCCTCAAACCGGCCGGCCTCAGCTTGGCAGGTGTGGCCCCTCGCCCTCGAGCCAGCCGGGTCAGGCGGGACTCGCCGGACCGGCCGCGCTCGTGTCGGCGCCCGTGGCGGCAGCGGCAGCGAGGACGCCCGGACCCGGTCGCCCGGTGGCCACCCCGTGCTGGTCGT
>CAYNGM010000199.1:0-1393 GCA_964396565.1 uncultured Anaerolineaceae bacterium
CGGTCGATTGGCCGATGCGCCAGGAGCACGCGGCCGAGCTGCGGGCGCTGGTCCGCCTCGGTCGACAGGGCCGCGCACGTGCAGCCCATCGCCTCGGGACCGAGGTCATCGACCGCCTCGAGTCCTACCCCGCCGACTACTGGGCCGGTGACCACTACGTCGGGATGCCGTCGTGACCGAGATCCCGACCGTCCATGCCGACCGCGTGGTCCATCGGTACTGGATGGCCATCCCCGACGATGCACGCGCGGCCATCGAGGACGCGACGACCGAGGCGGGTGACCTGTTGCGCATGACCGCAGGGCATCCGGGGCAGCCCGGCACCGCCACCGTCCGACTGCTGCGTGATGGACGCCTGGTGGCCCAGCGACGCGGCCGACTGACGGCCGAACTCGTGTGGTCCGTCGTCCGTGGTGTGCGCTGCGAGGTCTGCCGACGCCGGACCGATGCGGTCGGTGCACCACCCTCGCGCACGGTGCGCTGGGACGACGGGCGCGTGGTCGTGGTCTGCGACACGTGCTGGGACCGGGGTCCACTAGCGGCATGACCTACACCCTCCCGCCCGACAGTCCCAAGGCGCTGCGGGCGCGCGTCTTCGGTGATGAGCTGCGCAAGGCACTGCGCACCCGCGACGTGCCGATCAAGGAGTTGTCCCGTGCGGTCGGCGTCGGGCACACGGCCATCCACGGCTACCTGACCGGCGCCGTCCTGCCGCAGACGCATCGGGCGCGGGCCATGGCGCAGGTGCTGTCATGGCCGCGTCTCGCGACGATCATCGAACAGGCGCGCACCCACGTCTGTGCTCGTCCGACGTGCGACCGGACATTCATCAACGACGGCGGGGCACCCAAGCGCTATTGCAGCCCGGCATGCCGCGAGGCGGCCGAGAACGAGCGCCATGCCAGCCATGACCTGCGCCGGGCGCAGGGTCAGGACGGACGCCAGCGCGCCGCCGCCATCGCGCGTCTGCGCAGTGCGACCCGCATCGCCGACGAGCGCCGGGCGGTAGTCGAGGCCGCGGTCGCCGCGTTCTGCGCCGGCTGCGAGCCCGAGGGCCTGTGCCGTGATGCCGACTGCGCACTGCGCGGCGTGTCGCCCCTACCGCTGCTGACGCTCGATGGGACCGGGCACGCCCGGACGCTCCGCGAGATCCGGGTCGCGGGGTGGACGCCGGAGCGGCGGGCGGCGCACATCGAGTCGACCCGCCAGCGCTGGGCACGACCGGGCGAGCGCGAGCGGGTGGGCGCGATCATGCGCAGCCATTACGCCGCCGAGACACCGCAGGAGAAGGCCACCCGCGCACAGCGCGTCAGCGAGGGTCGGAGGCGGGCCTCATGAGCGCGCTGCGCGTACCCGGGCCCGATGGCCGCGTGCGCCTGGTCGTCATCGACGA
>CAYNGM010000199.1:1493-4585 GCA_964396565.1 uncultured Anaerolineaceae bacterium
GCATGGATGGATGCCAAGGCGCGACGGATGAGGAAGTCGGCGTGACGGTCGCGGTCGCCCACGGCTACGCCTGGGTCGCCGGTGAGGACGGGATCGCACATGCCGTCCCATCGCGCGGGCGCCATGTCCGGGCGCTGTGCGGCGTGCTGGCCATCGACCAGCGCTGGGCGCGTCCCGCGGTCATGCGCTGCCCTGATTGCAAGGAGGTGATCGCCCGACGACATCGACCCTGATGACCCATCGACCCTTGACCACAGAGGAACCGACCGACATGTCCGATGACCTGATCACCATCAGCGCAGGCGCGCAGACCGACATCACCCCCGGCGTCTACGAGGTCACCCTCACCGACATCAGCGAACCCCGGACGATCTACCCGCAGACAGGGCCGAACGCCGGCAAGGAAGTGCAGCTCCGGGACTGGACCTTCGCCACCGATGACGGTGTCGAGGTCCGGGCCGGGGCCAGCACGGCATCCGGTCCAAAGTCCAAGACATATCTGTGGCTGACCGCGCTGCTGGGCGGCACCCCGCCCGCGGTCGGCCAGTCATATCCCAAGGCGCAGCTCGTCGGGCGCACGGCCATCGCCACGATCACCATCGACGATGGGGGCTGGCCGCGCATCAGCGGGCTGTCCGCGATGCCCAAGGCCAAGGCTGCTCCGGCGGCTCCGGCGGCTGCTCCGGCGGCTCCGGCCGACGATCTGCCGTTCTAAAAGCACGACGAGTACCACCGATCCGTGGTGGCTGAGTCCAAGCCACGCCCGACGCCCGACGACCGCATCCGTGCGGCCCTGTGGTTCGCGGAGCGCGGCTTCGGGGTATTCAGCGTGTGGTCGACCAGGGCCGATGGTGTCTGCCGCTGCCCGAAGGGACGGCAGTGCGACAACGCGGGCAAGCATCCCGTGACCATCCACGGGTTCAAGGAGGCGACCACGGATCCCGTCCGGATCAGGACGTTCCTCTCGGCCGGGTCCCATCCCAACTACGGCCTGGTCTGTCCCGAGGGTGTCTTCGTGCTCGACGTGGATGGTGACGGTGTCGCCCGCCTGGTCGAGCTCGAGGCCACCCACGGGCCGCTTCCGTCCACCCTGCGAACACGGACGGGCAACGGCGAGCACGTGTTCCTGCGCTGGCCTGATGACCATCCGCGACCGATCGGGCAACTGTTCGGCTACGTGACGCGCTGGGGCTCGGGACGCGATGCCGGCTACGTCATCGGTCCACGCTCGGTCCACGCCACCGGACGGATCTACGAACCGGTCGGCGGGACGTTGGACATCGCCACACTGCCCGATGCCTGGGCGGTAGCGGCGGTCGCCCGCCCTGACCGCGAGCACGATGACGAGATAGTCGTCGGCGGGGGTTACCAGCTGCCCGACCACGGCTACACCGGATCGCGCTACAAGGCGATCCTGCGGTACGTCGCCAGTCGCTACGCCCGTGGGCTCGAAGCTGACGAGATCTTCGCTGGCGTCGTCTCGGTCCTCGCACCGCGTTTCGCCGAGCCGCTATCCGTGGACGAGCTTCGGTCGCGGTTCGACCGGACATGGAAGGGCATCACCGAACGGCTCCGCGTCGAGCACCCCGATGAACGCCCTAAGCCCGGACCCGACAACGACCGATCCGTGCTGCTGTCATCCATCTCCACCGCCCCACCTCCACCGATGCTCATCGACCGACTCGATCCGCTCGGGCACACGATCCTTTACGGGACCGGCGGTGTGGGCAAGGGCGCGCTGTCGTGCTGGTGGATCGCCAACCTCGTCCGGGACGGTCGCCGGGTCCTGATCCTGGACTACGAGGGTCACCCCGAAGAGTGGAGTCGCCGCATCGCGGCACTCGCTCCGGACGTACATGGCAGCGATGCCCTACGCCACCTGGCACCCACGGACCCGCTGGCGCGAGCGGTGCCCGAGGTCCTCTGGACCTGCGATACCTATGACCTCGACTACCTCGTCATCGATTCGGCCGTCATGGCGTGCGGTACCGATCCGCTGAAACCCGAGGCGGCAGCCATCTATGCCGCAGCACTCGTCGCCCTGGGTCGCCCCGCACTGAGTCTCGCCCATGTCACGAAGGTCGATGACCCAAGGTATCCATTCGGGTCCGTGTTCTGGCACAACCTCGCCCGGATGACCTGGTCGCTCACCGGCGTCGAGGACGAGACCCTGCTGAAACATCGCAAGCACAACAACTACCCGAGCCTCGGCACGTTCGCGATGTCTGCCACCTGGCAGGACGGTTACCTGCGCGAGGTCTGGGAACGCGGCTACAGCATGACCGTCATCCAGAGGGCGGTCGACGTCCTCGAGGATGGCCCCCTTGACCTGGCCGAGATCCTCGCACGGGTCAACGATGGTGACCACAAGTCCATCGACCGCGACACCCTTCGGCGGACCCTTGCGCGGAACATCCCGGGCCGTCTCCGGTTGGCTGACGGGCAGTATTCCCGTGTCGATCTGGTCGATACACGTGGCTGACGTGCTTGTCCGGCCGGACAGCGTGGTCCGTCCGGGTCATTTGTCCGGAATCTGTCCGGATTCGTGCTCAGGCCGTGTCCGAAACTTGTCCGTGTCCGGAATCTGTCCGGATTCGTGCAGGACGGACACCCCCCCTTATATAGGGGGTGTCGGTCCGACCGGCGGTCACGATCAGTCCGATGCACTGGCTCGTTGGCGTCACAGCCAGCGCCACGCCGAGGCCGAGGCGGACTGGTCAGCGATCGAGTTCGCCTGGACCTGGCTGTCGATGACAGACGCCGAGCAGCGGGCTATCTGCACCGCGACGCACTTCCACGACGGCCCGTGTCCGAAGTCGCTGCCTCCGACTGTCGGCAACCCCCCGCCCCGCCATCACTGCCACCGGCGCAAACCCTGCCCTGCTCGCCACCACCACCCGGAGGAGACCATGACCACCGCCACCGTCCCGACCGTCGGGATCCATCGCACCCCGCGCCATCTCTACTACTTCAACGGCGCCGGGCCCTGGCCCGGGGTGACCACGGTCACGGGCGTCCTGGACAAGCCGGCACTGGTGCGCTGGTTCCGGGAACAGGTCGCCCGGGCCGCGATCGCGTCGGCCGAGCGACTG
>CAYNGM010000200.1:0-4581 GCA_964396565.1 uncultured Anaerolineaceae bacterium
CTATCCGCGTCCCACCGGCCCAGTCGTTGACGGCTTCGGCGACACGAGCGAGAGCCCGGTCGCGATCGCGGTCCCGCAGCAGACGGGTGACCCTGGTCAGCCGCGTTCCGAATACGAACGACTCCACCCGGACCTCGCTGGCCGATGACAGGGCCTGGACGAACCTCAGCAGAAGCCGCGAGTGGCGCTCCATCGAGCCGCTGATGTCGGCGATGACGACGAGTGAACGGGGTTCGCGGATCTGGCGTCGCCAGACCCACGTCACGAGCTGGCCGCCGGTCGCGAGGTTGCGTCGGAACATCGCTCGCGGCGCCAGCCGACGCCCGTGCGAGTGGAGCTCATAGCGTCTCGTTCGACGCTGTTCGAGACGCGGGATCAGTTCATCGACCAGACGCTCCGCATCGCGGAGCTCGGCCGGTGTCATCCGGTCGAACTCGCGGTGGCGCAGCAGCTCGCCCCGTGAATATGCGTCCGGCGCCACGACGACGGCATCGATGTCGTCGTCGCTCGTCGGATCGTCGCTACCCGCCGACGGGATCGGGATGCCACCATCATCGCTGTCATGGTCGGCGCGCTGGTCGCCGGGCATCGGTGCCGTCTCGCCCGATGTCTCCTGACCGTCCATCCCCTCCTCGGCCGGGCGCTGCAGCGGTGGTGCGGCGAGATCGCCCCGACCCCGTCCGCGCTGTCGCCACCAGCGGTCGAACACGGCGTCGTAGGTCGGTCGGTCGTCGCGGCGCCGGACGAACACGGCCTCGCCGGCTGCCCGGACCTGCTCACGCTCACCCATGTCGACTAGTGGAAGGGCACGCGCGTAGTCCACGGCCGCGCCAAGGTCTACGTGGAGCCCGGCAGCTCTCAGCGCCCGACCGAAACCGACGGCCTCGTGAAGCAGACGCCGACCATCGATCTCCGGACCCCACGGGGCGGGAACGATGGCTGGATCGTCGGCGAGTGGCATACCCGGAGAGTGCCACGACTCCGCCGATGCCGTCAGACGGGTAGCACCTCGAACCCAAGGGCGGTGGCGTTCCCGCGGATCCGGTCGTCCAGCGTGACCATGGCCATGTCGCGGAAACGCGAGCGAGCGACGAGTGCGCTCGCAAGGTGGATCGCATCAAGCGACCGTATGCGATCGTCCGGAAACGGCTCTCGAGCGCGTGCGACGATCTCCGGCGCGATCGTTAGGAGCTGCCAGGATGACGTGACTGCTGCAAGCTCTCCGCGCAGTGTCCTGACACGCTCACCATCCAGGCGACCGAGACTCACGTGCCTGAGCAGCGCCCGATCACACTCGATCATCGTCAAGTCCGAGGTCAGGGCCATTTCAGCGGTCCGAACACGATCGTACGCTTGCCAGCCACCGGGCTGGTCCAGGAGCCAGGCCACGACTGCGCTGGATTCGACGTAAGCGATCAATACCGGTCTTCGCGCTGGAAGTCGATCATGTCCTGGACGGTCTCGCCGCCCAGGTCCACGTATGGCATCCGTCGATACAGGGACGGGTGGTTGGGGCGGGCAGACAGGCGGACGAGACCCTTGCGCTCCATCTCGAGCAGACGTGGATCGATATCGCGTCGATCGTGCTGGCCCGGTGGCCACATCTCGGCGACGACCCGCCCCCGGTCCGTGACCACCACGACATCGCCGCCCTCGACCTGACGGACATAGTGGCTCAGCTTGTCCTTGAGCTCGCGGATGCCGACCCGGGTTTCCATCCCGGCAATGTAGCCTCGGGTGGCTACATCGTCAATCCGTTGGTCTGGAGCCTGATGCCCGGACAGCCGCGGACGGTGGGTCGAGAGTCCAGTCAGCGGTCAGCCGCGGACCGCCACGTCACTGAGGATCCGGCGGGTCTGGTCGCCGCGGAGTCCGCGGATGTCCTCCTCGTACTTGAGGACGACGCCGAGGGTCTCGTCGACGAGTTCGGGAGTCAGCTCCCGGGCGCCCAGGGACATGAGCGCGGCCGCCCAGTCGAGCGTCTCGGCGATGCCTGGAACCTTGGTCAGGTCGGCCTCGCGGAGTCGATGGACGAAGTCGACGACCTCGCGTGCAAGATGGGCTGGCGCATCGGGAACGCGCGCGAGCACGATCTCATATTCCTTGAGCGCGGTCGGGTAGTCGATCCAGTGGTACAGGCAGCGCCGCTTGAGGGCGTCGTGCACCTCGCGTGTCCGGTTCGAGGTGAGGATGACCCGCGGAGGACGCTCGGCGGTGATCGTGCCGATCTCGGGGACGGTCACCTGGAAGTCGGACAGGATCTCGAGCAGGTATGCCTCGAATTCCTCGTCGGCGCGGTCGATCTCGTCGATCAGCAGGACCGGAGCGACCCCGTCGGTCGATTCGAGCGCCTGGAGCAGCGGGCGACGGATCAGGAAGTCGCTGCCGAAGATGTCGTGGGCACTTGCCGCGCTGGCCTCGCCGCGCGCCTCGAGCAGTCGGATCTCAAGCATCTGGCGCGGGTAGTTCCACTCGTAGACCGCCGTGTTGACGTCGAGGCCCTCATAGCACTGAAGACGGATCAGCCGGGCACCCAGGCTCTGGGCGAGGACCTTGGCCAGTTCGGTCTTGCCGACGCCGGCTTCGCCCTCGAGCAACAACGGCCGACCGAGCTCGAGCGCCAGGAACACCGCCGTCATCAGCGAGCGATCGGCGATGTAGTCGTGCTCGCGGAACGCCTCGGTGAGCGCTTCGATGGAACGCGTGCCAGGTGGTCGGTCGTCGTCCTTCGTGGCGGCGGCGCGATCGGGCTGGGCGGGTCGATCAGGGCGGTCGGTCATGACGCGACTCTACACGGAGCAAGCGTTCCCGGGGCAGGGCGCCTCACCCCTCCGGTCTGGCGGTCGACCATGCACCACACGTCACGGTCACGGCCCCTCGGGTGGCCGGCTCGGCCGGGTCAGGTCAGGTCAGCGGGACGATGTAGGAGTCGACCCGGGAGATCAGGTCCGCCCGGAACGTCAGCACTGTGCAGAACGCGAAGCGGAACGAACCGCCGGCGCTGAGTCCGCCCTCGCCAGTGCCGATCAGGACGACCGAGTCCTGCCCTTCGATCATCCGGTCGAGATGGAGGTCCGGTCGCCCGACGAACCCCTCGCTCTCGATCTCGCCATCGAATGCGACCTTGCCCTCCAGTCGGCGGTAGCCGGGCAGGTCCCATACGACGTCATCCGTGAGACAGGCCAGGATCGCCTGATGGTCGCCAGCTCTGAAACCGGCCAGATAGGCGTTCGCGAGCGCAGCCAGATCCGCCATCGTCCTCCCCTATCCGTCTGGGGCGTCCAGGTCGCGCGCATAGCGCGGGAATCGGAACCGCTGCGCCCGGTTGAGGATCCCGCCATGGCCAAGCCTGGCGACCGTCCGCTCGGAGGCGGGCTCCCCGGACAACAGCCGCGGTAGCAGCAGGTCGGCGGCTGTGGCCTTGGAGTAGGCCCCACAGGTCGGCAGCCCCAGGATCGCTGTGCCGCCGATGCGGGCAAGCCACAGCATCGAACCCGGATGTGACGGAACACCGTGACGGACGACGCGACCACCGAGCGCCTCGATGGCGACGTAGAAGGCGTCACTCGGGTCTGTGGACGCCGAGCCGGCCGTAAGCACGACCTCGCACATGTCGACCCCGCGCGAGAAGCGGCGCAGGGCGGTCTCCACGGCGTCAGGGTCGTCCTCGACGTAGGCGATGTCGTGGATCTGCGAGCCCAGCCCCTCGACCTTCGCCCGGATCGAGGTCTCGAACCGCTCGCGCGCCGTGCCGCGCACCGACTGCTTGACCACGATCCCGATCTGCCGCGCGATGAACCGAGCGACCCAGACCAGCGGCTGACCGCCGAACCCGGCGAGCCTTGCACCCTGATCCACGATCGCCGCGTCGACGACGTGCGGCGCGACCTTGACCGACGCCACGAGATCACCGGCCGCCACGACCTGGCCGTCGAAGATCGTGAAGACCTCGAGCGGGTCGATCCGGTTCACGCGTTCCAGCTCGGCGATGCGCACGTTGGCGACCCCATCGATCGCGGCGACGAGGTCGATCCGCGACTCGTTCGGCCCGCGAACCTGAAGCCCTGGACCAGCCACGGCCTTGGCCAGTCGCAGCGCGGCATCGTCCTCGTGGAGCTCACCCGCCTCGATCATCACGACGCTTATTGGCGGTCCCGGTTCGGCGTCGCCGAGCGCCGCAAGATCATCCGTGCTGAGACGACGACCCTTGCGCCAGCGTGTCGGACCCATCCGCAGATCGGACGTCAGGACGGCACCGGCCAGACGCACCGGTGCGCGTCGGCCGGGGGTGATCCGCTCGACGCGCACGCGGGGACGCCTGGGACGCGAAGAGGGCTAGCGGCCGAGGGCCGCTTCGAGTGCCCGACGGGTATAGACGACGGCCATCGCCGCACGGTACGTCGCATCGGCGTGGATGTCCGAGTTGACGGTCTGGCCGTCGGTCGCGTGCTCGGCTGCCGCGGCGACCGCTTCGGCTGAGCCGTCGGTCCCGGACAGGGCATCCTCCACGGCCTTGGCCCGATAGGCGACCTCGCCGACCCCGGTCAGCGCGACCCGGACGTGGGAGACGACGCCGCCGCT
>CAYNGM010000201.1:0-4525 GCA_964396565.1 uncultured Anaerolineaceae bacterium
TGGCCGCAAACGTCGCGTAATGGAAGATCGGTCCGCCGATGGCCAGCCAGCGGGACTCCTGGAGCTGGCTGGAGCGACTCGTCCAGCCGTACTGGTCGACGCGCCAGCGCCAGATGTGACCGACGATGAACACGGCGATGGTCACGTACGGCAGCACGATCCACAGCAGCAGTGAGGAACCGCTCATCGCGTCGTCCCCGACAAGGTCGACTCCGACCAGACCGAGCCAGGCATCGCCTCGACCGGGCCGTACGGCTCGAGCCCGACCTGCTCTCCTGGTGGTCCCTCTGCGGCAAGCCTGCGAACGAGCTCGCTGCCGCCCTGATCGAGGGCGGGGATCTCGAGGCAGATCGAATCGATGGCCAGCGCGTACGGGCTGTCGATCTCGTGCAATGCCGCTCGAAGCAGTTCGAGGGCGACCCGCAGGTCGGCCAGCATCGCCTTGCCCGTTCCCGGATCCATCGCGGTGAACTCGAGCATCAGCGGCAGGAAGTCGGGCAGCTCACGACCGGTCAGGATCTGCCCGCTCGACTCATACAGGTGCTTGAGGCGGACGAACTCCTGACCGCGTTGGCGTCGATCACCGTGCAGGTACCAGGTCAGGTAGAGGCTGGCCCGCCGATGGAGGTCGAACGTCTCCACGTATGTGCGTTCGAGTTCGCCGGCCGGCACGGAAGCCCACCACGCAAGGAACGCCGCAAGGGCGACACCGGACGGGGATGACGACGCACTCGCTGCCATCGCTGCCAACTCGTCCCGACGCGCGATGATCGCGGCCTCCGGATAGCGCAGCGCCACCGACAGTGCCGCGGCTGCGATGCGTGGAAGCTCCGGACGGCGTGTCACGCCCCGGGTACCCCGTCGTCCAGCCAGACGAAGTGCGGACCACCGCCGCGATCCGGCACTGCCGGGTGTTCGTCCGGGACGGCGTCATGTCGTGTCGAGCCCAACGGCCCGAGTTCGACGAAGTCGGCCCGATAGCCGGCGGCCGACTCCCGGAACTGATCCTCGTAGTCAACGCTGCAACCCGTCGACACGCTCTCCTCGAGACGCGCCGCGCGTTCGGCGTGCGCCGGAGGGATGACGTAGCGCTCGTCGTATGGCGCGATGGCCAGGAGCCGGTAGAGCGCTTCGATCTCGCCCGGTGCGAGACCGACGGACTCGGCGATGGACGGGTCCGCCCCACCGTGGACCTGGACCGCACGCATGTAGGCGCGCATCGCCACCAGCCGCCGGAGGACGGCGCGGATGACCTCCGAGTCGCCAGCCGCGAGCAGGTTGGCGAGGTATTCGACGGGGATCCGCAGTCCGTCGATGGCGTGGAACACGGCGTCGGGATCGCGCTCCTCCGCGTCGTCCGCTAGAGCGTCGATGACCGGCGAGAGTGGTGGCACGTACCAGACCATCGGCAGCGTCCGGAACTCTGGATGGAGCGGCAGGGCGATGCCGTAGCGGACCGCCAGGGCGTAGATCGGCGAGCGACCCGCCGCCGCGATCCAGTCCTCGGCGATGCCCGCCCGGCGAGCCTCGGCGATGACCTCCGGATCGGCCGGGTCCAGGAACACGTCGAGCTGCGCCTGGCGCAGGTCGCGCGGATCGCGGACCGAGGCGGCTGCCTCGACCCGGTCGGCGTCGTACAGGACGAGGCCGAGGTAGCGCAGACGCCCGACGCATGTCTCGGAGCAGATCGTCGGCTGGCCGTTCTCGATGCGCGGATAGCAGAACGTGCACTTCTCGGCCTTGCCGGTCCGGTGGTTGAAGTAGACCTTCTTGTAGGGGCAGCCGCTGACGCAGAAGCGCCAGCCCCGACAGCCATCCTGGTCCACCAGCACGATCCCGTCCTCCTCGCGCTTATACATGGCACCCGATGGGCAGGAGGCCACGCACGAGGGGTTCAGGCAGTGCTCGCAGATCCGCGGCAGGTAGAACATGAACGCCTGCTCGTACTCGAAGCGGACCGTCTCCTCGATCCCGCGCAGGTTGGGGTCGGCGCTTGCGGTCTGCGGCGCCCCGGCCAGGTCGTCCTCCCAGTTGGAGCCCCAACTCAGGCGGATCGGCTTGCCGGTCAGGCGCGACTCTGCCCGCGCGACTGGGTCGGTATCGGAAACGGGCGCACTGAACAGGCTCGCGTAGTCGTAGGTCCACGGCTCACCGTAGTCGTCGATCGACGGCAGGTCGGGGTTGGCGAAGATGGTCAGCAACTTGCGGATCTGGCCACCGCCGCGCAGACGAAGCTTGCCGCGACGGTCCAGTTCCCAGCCCCCGCGCCAGCGCTCCTGGTCCTCGTAACCCCTTGGGTAGCCCGTGCCGGGCTTTGTCTCGACGTTGTTGAACCAGACATAGTCGGTGCCCGGACGGTTGGTCCAGACCTGCTTGCAGGTGACTGAGCAGGTGTGACAGCCGATGCACTTGTCGAGGTTCATGACCATGCCCACGTGGGCCATCACGCGCATCAGAACCGGACCTCGCTCAGCCGCTTGCGGATGACGGTCATCTCGTCGCGCTGGGTACCGCACGGGCCGTAGTAGTTGAAGCCCCACGACAGTTGGGCATAGCCGCCCACCATGTGACTGGGCTTCATGACCAGCCGGGTCAGGCTGTTGTCGGTGCCGCCGCGCTTGCCGGTCACCTCGCTCACCGACGACTGGAGGTGGCGGTCCTTGGCGTGATACATGATGCAGCTGCCCCGCGGGATCCGATGACTGATGGTCGCCCGGCAGGAGACTGCGCCGTTGCGGTTGAAGGCCTCGATCCAGTCGTTGTCGGCGACCCCGATCGCTGCAGCGTCGAGATCGTTCATCCAGATCGTCGCTCCGCCCCGGAACAGGTTGAGCATGTGCAGGTTGTCCTGGTACTCGGAGTGGATCGACATCTTCGAGTGCGGCGTGAGGTAGCGGACCGTGACCTGCAGACCATCATCGGGATCCTGCCCGGAACCGAAGTGGCGGCGCAGGTCGAGTGGTGGCCGGAACGCCGGCAGCGAGTCACCGAGCTCACGGACCCACGCGTGGTCAACGTAGAACTGCTGGCGCCCGGTCAAGGTCCGCCACGGGATGCCGCGCTCCACGTTCTGGGTGAACGGAGCGTAGCGCCGTCCTTCGGCCTCTATCCCCGACCACTCAGCCGAGGTCATGACCGTGGCTGGACCCCGTTGCGTGTCGCCGAAGGTGACCCGGTCACCCGCCCGTGCCGTCGCGAGGTCTGCGAGCGGGACTCCCGTCCGTCGCTCCAGCTCCTCGAACGATGCCAGGGCGTTGCGTCCGTTGGTCGTCCCGGACAGGGCGAGGATGGCCTCACAGACATCCTCTGCGCGCCTGATCGAGGGCAGCCCGTCGGCGACGCCGCCGCGGATCGTCCCGTTGCGCGTCGCCAGCTCCTCGAGCGCCTCGGTCGGCGTCCAGTGCACGCCCTTGACGGTGATGCCACGTTCCCGCAGGAGCGGCCCAAGGGCGACGAGCTTCTCGGCGACCGCCCCGTAGTCGCGCTCCACGACCACGAGACCGGGCATCGTCCGGCCCGGTATGGGTTCGCACTCACCGCGCGCCCAATCGAGTGCCTCGCCTGATGGCTGGGCCAGTTCGTCGGGCGTGTCGTGCATCAGCGGCACGGCCATCAAGTCGCGCCGCACGCCGAGGTGGGTCCGGGCAAGCTCGGAGAAGCGCTCGGCGATGGCCAGCCAGGCATCCCAGTCGGTGCGTGCCTCCCAAGGCGGGGCGATGGCCGGGTTGAACGAGTTGACGAACGGGTGCAGGTCGGTGGTCGAGAGGTCGTGCTTCTCGTACCTGGTCGCTGCCGGCAGCACGATGTCGGAGAACAGGCACGTCCCGGTCCTCCGGAAGTCGAATGTGGTGAGCAGTTCGGTCTTGCCACGGGGCGCCTCGTCGCGCCAGCGGACCTCCGCCGGCCGCAGTCCGGGCGGCGACTCATCGGCACGGACGGCTTCGGAGGTGGAGCCGAGGAGGTGCCGCAGGAAGTACTCGTGCCCCTTTCCCGACGAGGTCAGCAGGTTCGCCCGCCAGACCGACAGCACCCGCGGGAAGTTCTCCGGGGCATCGGGGTCGGCAGCGGCGAACCCAAGACGGCCGTCACGGAGCGAGTCGACCACGTAGTCGGTCGGCGTCCGGCCGTGCTCCTCGGCCTCATCCACGAGGTCGAGCGGGTTGCGGTCGAAGGCAGGGTGCGAGGGCAGCCAGCCCATCCGCGCCGCCTCGAGGTTGCAATCGACGAATTGGCGACCGGCGAAGCGTCCCTCTCCGAGCGGCGACGCGATCTCGCCCGCGTCGAAACCCTCGTAGCGCCACTGGTCCGTGGCCAGATACCAGTACGGCGTCCCGGCCTGGTGGCGGACCGGTCTGACCCAGTCCGCGGCGAACGCGACCGTCGACCAGCCACCGAGTGGGCGGACCTTCTCCTGGCCGACGTAATGCGCCCAGCCGCCGCCGTTGACCCCCTCGCAGCCGCACAGTGCGATCAGCGACAGGAACGCCCGATAGATCTGGTCCGAGTGATACCAGTGATTGGTGCC
>CAYNGM010000202.1:0-4500 GCA_964396565.1 uncultured Anaerolineaceae bacterium
TGGGTCCGTGGCGATCTCGACCATGGGTGGGTCTCCGGCGGATGCGCCACGCGGCGCGGGAAGGACTGTCTACAGGGCGGTGCTGGCCTGGTAGTCGCGCGCGGCCACCCGGCGCTGCCACAGTGTCGTCAGCAGGACGAACCCGACGGCGACCATGAAGATCATCGTTCCGATGACGTTGACCTGGACCGGGATGCCGCGCAACTGCGAGCCGTAGATGTACAACGGGAAAGTCTGGGTCTGCCCGGCCGTGAAGCTGGTGATCACGTAGTCATCGATCGACAGGCTGAAGGCCAGCAGTCCGGCGGCCATGATCCCGGGCAGGATCAGCGGGAAGGTCACCTTCCAGAAGGTGGTCCACTCGTTCGCCCCGAGGTCCATCGCTGCTTCCTCGAGGTGGCGTGGGAAACCCTGCAGGCGTGCCTTCACAGTGACCACCACGAAGCTGATATTGAACATGATGTGGGCGATGATGATGGTGGTCATGCTCAGCGGATAGATGATCCCCTCCGGGATGAACGGGATCCGGACCGACGAGATGAACATCGTCAGGAGCGATGCGCCAAGCACGATCTCCGGGGTGGACATCGGCAGGAAGATCAGGATGTTGGTCGTGCCCCGGCCCCGGAAGTGATAGCGGACCAGGGCAAGCGCGATCAGCGTCCCGAGCGCGGTCGCCACGATGGTCGAGACGAAGGCGATGATCAGGCTGTTGCCGACGGCCTCGGGCAGCCCGGGACGTCCGAGCGGGTTCATCCACGCGTCGAGCGAGAAGCCGCGCCATTGCAGGTTCGAGCGGCCGGTCGGATCGTTGAAGCTGAAGATGATCATGACCAAGACCGGCAGGGCCAGGTAGACCGTCACGCCGAAGACATAGATCGGCAGCAGCCATCGATCGACCGCGCGCGCGACGCGGTCGCCCAGCGTGTCCGGGCGAGGCGTGGCGATCGTCACGCCGGTCCTCAGACAAGCGCCGCGGCGCCGAGGACCCGGATGTCCAGGACGACGCCGATCAGGATGGCCGCCATGAGGATGAACGACAGCGCCGACGCGGTCGGGTAGTCGGTGACCCGCAGGTAGCGTGCCTGGATGACGTTGCCGATCATCAGGGCCTGCGGATTGCCCAGCAGTTCGGCGTTGACGTAATCACCGACGGCCGGGATGAACACCAGCAGCGAGCCGGCGAAGATGCCAGGCAGGGCCAAGGGCAGGGTCACCCGGATGAACGCCTCGCTGATCAGCCACGTCCCGACGATCCCGCCGAGAACCAGCCCGAAGATGCCGGTCCCGATCGGGCCGTAGTCCATGACCGTGCCGACGATCGCCCCGAGCGTGCTGCCGAGGACCAGACCCACGACCGTCCCACGCGGCCGCCACGAGCCGGCGTACAGGTCCTGGGCCGCCTCGATCAGGCGTTTGTCGATCTTCTCCAGGGCGACGTACAGCGGCAGGGTCATGAACGGCAGGAAGTTGTAGGTGATGCCGGCGATGACCGCCGCGGGTGTCGCCAGCAGCTGGAAGTCGGCCGGCAGGATGCCGATCGCCTTGAGTGGACCCAGGACCATGCCCTCGTCGGCGAGGATGATCTTCCACGAGATGGTGCGCAGCAGGAAGCTCGTGAAGAACGGGGCGATGACCAGGAACAGCAGCAGGTTCTTGTAGGCGCCGCCGCGGAAGGCGATGGCGTAGGCAAGCGGGAAGCCCAGGGCGAAGGCAAGGATCGTGGCGAGGCCGCCGTAGACGACCGAGCGGGCGATCCACGGCCAGTACTCGCCGAACGCCTGGGGATAGATGCCCCAGTTCCAGCTCTGGACGAAACCCTCGGTGATGTTCCCGGTCCACAGCGAGACGAGGAACATCTGGAACGCCGGATAGACGAAGAAGATGGCGAGCCAGATAAGGCCCGGCGCAAGCAGCGCGTACGGGGCGATGGACCGGAAGCTGATGGCCCGGCGCATCGGCCTAGAGCCCCATCACCTTGGTGAACGCCTCCTGCCAGGCGACCTCCTCGTCGGCGGTCGTCGCCCGGAAGATGTGGAGGCGTGCCATCCAGTCCTCAGGCGGGAAGATCAGCGGGTTGTTGGCGAGATCGGCATCGGTCTCGAGCATGACCTCACGGGCACCCGCCACCGGACAGACGTAGTTGATCCAGGCCTCGGCCTCGGCGGCGTTGACCGGGTCGTAGTAGAACTCGATGTACTTCTGGGCCATCCCGCGACGGACGGAACCCTTGGGGATGACCATGTTGTCCGTCCACAGCATCCCGCCCTCGGTCGGCAGCGCCCACTGGAAGTCCTGGCTCTCGGTCTGGTCGGGGACGAGCAGGGTCAGCACATCGCCGGACCAGGCGAGGGCCATCACCGCGTCGCCGGACTGGAGGGTGTTGACGTACGAGTTCCCGGTGACCTGGCGGACCCAGCCCTGCTTGACGGCGTTATCCACCTGGACGAGCGATGCCTGGAACTGCTCCTCGGTCAGGGTCGATGGGTCGTAACCGAGCAGCAGCGCGGAAAGGCCGACCGTGTCGCGCATCTCGTCGAGATAGGTCAGCTGGCCCTCGAACTGGTTCGAGAAGGCGGCGGTCAGGGAAGTCTGCGGACCCGTCTCCTTCTGGTCGAAGCCAAGACCGGTCATGCCCGACTGCCACGGCGCGGCCAGGTTGGTGTCCGGATCGAACGACCGACCGTGGTAGATCGGCAGCAGGTTGGCCGTGAAGTTCGGCATCGCGCCAAGGTCGAACTGCTCGACCCAGCCCAGTCGGGTAAGGCGGGCGACCATCCAGTCGGTCAGCACCACGAGGTCCCACGCTGTGGGCAGACCCGCGTCGAGTGGACCCTTGAGGTTGCTGGTAAAGAACTCCTCGTTGCCCTCCACGGCCTCGATGTAGTCGACCTGGATGCCGGTCTCCTTCATGAACCGGTCAAGTGTCGGATGGCCGGTCCCTGCATCGTCGGTGTCGATGTAGCCGATCCATGAGGCGACCTGAAGCACACCGGTCTCCGTCCCGGTCGATGGCGCAGCCGTCGTGGGTTCGGTGCCCGCCGAGCCTGTCGGCTCCGGCGGCGGGGGCGTGGCCGATGCGCCCGCAGCTCCGCTCGGCGAGGCGCCTGGCGTACCGCCGCCACCCGATGTCGAGGCGAGGAAAGCCGCGACCCCGACCGCTGCGACCGCGACGGCACCGCCGACCACGAACTTGCGTCGCGACATCCCGCTCGGGGGAGGGGGCGGAGCCACAGCGGCGCCCGTGCCGATCGGCTTGTCGGGCGGTGCGTCGCCGCCGGCAGCTACCGCGAAGGTGTGGTCGGGCGACCAGGTCAGGCGGACCTGCTCTCCGGGCTCCCAGAGCTCGGCCTTGGTCGCGCGCTGGACGTTCTGCTCGTAGACGGTGACCAGGCCGCCGCCCTTGGTCTCGATGATGTAACTCGTCGAGACGCCCAGATAGGACGCGTCACGGATCACGCCATCGAGCTGATTGACGCCCGCCGGGACCTCGTCGGTCAACTCGAGCAGCCTGATCTTCTCGGGCCGCACGCCGATCTCGTAGCGATCGAGGCCCTCGGTCAGGGTCCTGGGTACGCGGACTGCCGTCCCGTCGGGCAGGCGCACCACGGAGTACGAGCCATCGGGCGTATCGGGGGTCGTCGGCAGCAGGTTGCTCACACCCAGGAACCCGGCGACGAAACGGGTCGTTGGTCGTTCATACAGGCTAGCCGGGTCGGCCAGCTGCTCGTAGCGCCCCTTGTTCATGACCGCGATGCGATCGGACATCGTCATCGCTTCTTCCTGGTCGTGGGTCACGAAGATGAAGGTGATCCCGACCTCCTGCTGGATACGCTTGAGCTCGACCTGCATCTGCTTGCGCAGCTTCAGGTCGAGGGCGCCCAGCGGTTCGTCGAGGAGCAGGACGGACGGTCGGTTGATCAGGGCTCGGGCGAGGGCGACGCGCTGGGCCTGGCCACCGGACAGCTGGGTGGGCTTGCGTCGTTCGTAGCCCGGGAGTTCGACGAGCTTCAGCATCTCGGTCACCCGCGACCTGATCTCGTTCTCGGAGACATGGGTTCGCCGCAGCCCGAACGCGACGTTCTCGTAGATCGTCAGATGCGGGAACAGCGCGTAGTTCTGGAAGACGGTGTTCACATGGCGCTTGTACGGCGGGAGCCAGGTCACGTCCTCGCCCTTGAGCTCGATGAGCCCGGATGTCGCGGCCTCGAAGCCGCCGATCATCCGCAGGGTCGTGGTCTTGCCGCAGCCCGAGGGTCCAAGAAGGCTGAAGAACTCACCCGTCTGGACTTCGAGGTTGATGTGGTCCACCGCGAGGAAGTCGCCATAACGCTTGACGACATCCACCAGTCTCACGTCGACGTTGGGCACGTTCGTTCGCACTCCTGAAACGACCGGTGGGGGCTCCGTGCGCACGGCCCGGTGCGATCGTCCTCCTCCTGACGATGGCCGCCACGACCCATGCGCACGGGGTCGATCGGCCGAGGATATGGGTCATGG
>CAYNGM010000203.1:0-4462 GCA_964396565.1 uncultured Anaerolineaceae bacterium
GGCGTCGCCGCCACGGTGCTGGTCATGCGATCTCCTTGAGCGCCTGTCCGAAGCGCCACACATCGTGGAAGCTGTTGTACATCGGGACCGGTGCGACCCGGATGATGTCGGGCTCGCGGAAGTCGGCGACCACGCCGGCAGCCTCGAGACGGGCGAGTCGGGCGGCGGCATCCGGGAAGCGCAGGCTCAGCTGGCAGCCGCGAGCCGCCGGATCGCGTGGGGTGACGATCTCCGCGCCACCGATCGAATCGACGATGGCCGCGAGGTACGCCGTCAACTTGAGGGACTTCGCGCGCAGGGCAGGCATCCCGACCTCGTCGAAGATGGCCAGCGATGCGTGGACCGGAGCCAGCGCCAGGATCGGCGGGTTGGACAGCCGCCAGCCGTCCGTTCCGGACCCTGGCACGAACGTGTCGGCCATCCGGAAGCGCGACGCCGCGTCGTTCCCCCACCAGCCGGACAGCCGGGGCACGCTCGGATCCATCCCGTGGCGACGATGGACGTATAGCTGGGCGATGGCACCAGGACCGCTGCACAGGTACTTGTAGGTGCACCACATCGCGAAGTCCACGTCCCAGTCGTGCAGCGCCACCGGAATGTTGCCGGCTGAATGGGCGAGCTGCCAGCCGGCCAGCGCCCCGGCCTCATGGATCGCGCCGGTCAGCCGCCCGATGTCGTGGACCTGTCCGGTCGCGTAGTTGACCCCGGCCACGAGTGCCACCGCGAGCTGGTCGCGGTTCTCGTGGATAGCCCCCTCGAGGTCCTCCGTCCGGACGATCGACTCACCCGTACGAGGCCCGACCACGATCAGGTCCTGCGCCGGATCGAGACCATGGAAGCGCAGCTGTGACTCGATCGCGTAGCGATCCGAGGGGAAGGTCGGGGCATCGATGAGGATCCGCGTCCGGCCACCCGCAGGGCGGAAGAACGAGGCAAGGAGGAGGTGGAGATTGACGGTAAGCGTGTTCATCGTGCCGACTTCGTCGGGGAACGCGCCGACCAGCCGGGCGGTCGGCTCACGCAGTGGCTCGTCATAGGACACCCAGCGCGAGCCCTCGTGGAAGTGCCCATCGACCCCGAGGCGGCCCCACACGTCCAGTTCGGCCTCGAGCGCGGCCCGGGCCGACAGCGGCATCGCCCCGAGCGACTGGCCGGCCAGGTAGATGCGCTGCTTCCCGTCCGATCCGACCGGTATCGCGAAGCGAGCACGGTTCGGGGCGAGCGGGTCCGCGGCGTCCAACTCCAGGGCGTAGCCCTCATCGAGCCGGAAGGAGGGAGCGGCGAGTTCGTCGGGCGCGGCGTCGGGCTGGGAGGTGGCCACGGTCATCCTTCCGGGTTGCGGCGCCCGATCAGGACGTGGCGGCGTGCGCGACGTGCACGCCCCCGTCGGTGGACTCGGACGCGGTGGGCGCGCTCGTCACCAGGCGCCCGAGGAAGTCCAACGCAGTACCGCCGAGGATCCGTCTGCGTTCAGCATCGGAGAGCTCGGACAACGCCGAGATGGTAGCACCGGGTACCTGCTCTCCGAGCGGGAATGGATCGTCCGTCCCAAGGGCTACCCGGTCCACGCCGAACAGCCGGATGATGGTCCGCAGGGCATCCGGGTCGTGGACCAGAGAGTCCACATAGAACCGACCAAGGGCCTCGCGTGGGTCGCGCGGGTTGGCCACAGCCACCAGGTCCGGCCGGGCCTCGAAACCGGCACGGATGCGCCCGAAGATGCCGGGAAATGCGCCGCCGCCGTGGGCGAACAGGATGCGCAGACGCGGGGCGCGGTCCAGGACTCCGCCGAGGATCACCGAGCTGATGGCAAGCGCGACCTCGGTCGGCATCCCGACCAGCCACGGCAGCCAGTAGCGAGGCATCCGCTCCGGCGCCAGCATGTCCCATGGGTGGACGAACACGGACGCCCCGAGGTCCGCCGCGGCGACCAGGACCGAGGCCAGCCCCGGATCATCCAGGTTGCGGTCGCCGACATGGGTACCGATCTGGATCCCCGATAGGCCCAGGTCGCGGACGCAACGCTCGAGTTCTGCGATCGCCAGGTCCGGGTCCTGGAGAGGCACCGTACCGAGGCCGGCGAACCGGTCACCGTGCCGATCGATGACGGTGGCCAGGTCATCGTTGAGCATGCGCGCGAATGTCGCTGCCTCCGATGCCTCGGCCCAGTACGAGAACATGACCGGCACGGTCGAGAGAACCTGGAGGGTGACTCCCTCCCGATCGAGATCCGCGATCCGGCGGACCGGGTCCCAGCAGTCATCCTCGACCGCGCGGAAGAACTGGCCGTCGATGACGATGTTGGCCGTCCGCGGTCCGGTCGGGACCAGACGCGGCCACGAGCCGTAGCCGAAACGGGCATCGAGGTCTGTCCAGTTCGCTGGCAGGATGTGGCTGTGGACGTCGACGAGGCCGACGTCCGCATGTGCCGGGGTCAACGGAGCGATCCCGCTGTCGCCGCGATCGTCAGGCGGTCGCCGGCGTCGGCGCCTCGATCACCGTCCCGCAGCGCTTGCAGGTGCGCAGGTCCATGTCTGCCCAAAAGGCGTCCATGACCGGCTTGAGCTGTGTGTCGAGGCTGGTGATCACGCCGACGAACTGGTAGAGCATGTTCCCGCACGACTCGCAGTACCAGGTGACCGACTCCTCCTCGTCCTCGCGGCGCTGGCGCTCGACGACCATGCCGAGGGTGCCCGCGGGTCGGCGCGGGGAGTGGATGGTGTCGGCGGGGAGCAGGAAGATGTCACCCTCGTGGATGACGACGTCACGGACGGTGCCGTCCTCGATGACCTTCAGGGTGATGTCGCCCTTGAGCTGGTAGAACAGCTCCTCACCGGGCTCGCAGTGGAAATCGCGGCGGGTGTTGGGGCCGGCGACGATCATCACCTGGAACTCGCCGTCGCCGAACAGCAGCTTGTTGCCGACCGGTGGCTTGAGGGCGTCACGATTCGCCTCGATCCAGCTGGCCAGGTGGGTGGCTTCCGGGACGGCCATGGCAACCTCCGCATGGGTGTGGGACGGACGAGAACGTCGAGTGTCAGAGTACGCCTATGCAAACCTTTGCGCAAGCCCATTTCATGCACATATGGCCGGCCACCTGAGGCTATCTGTCAGGAGCACCGCGCCAACGATTGCATCAGCGACTCGGTGCGTCACCTCGCGGCAGCCCGGTCGATCCGCGAACCACCAGTTCGACGGGCAGCACGACATGCCGTGGCGCTGCCGTCGGATCGGCGACGACCTCCAGCAGACAGCGGGCCGCAGCCGCGCCCATCTCGTACTGGGGGACACGAACCGTGGTCAGGGTGGGGCTGATGCGATCCATCATCGGCAGGTCGCTGAAGCCGGTGACGGAGACGTCATCTGGACAGCGCAGTCGGTTCTCACGAAGCACGTCGAACACGCCCAGCGAGAGCAGGTCGTTGCCGGTCGCGATCGCGCTGAATGGTCGGCCGCCGGCGAACAGCTCACGTGCGGCCCGCACTCCGGCGGCGATCGAGTAGGTCTTGGCCTCGACTTCGAGATCCGGATCGTCATCCCGACCCAGACGCCGCAATGCCTCGTGGAACGCGGCCGTCCGCTCCCGCCCGGTGCTCGTGTCGGCAGGACCCGCGATGTGGGCGATCCGCTGGTGTCCCAGGGCCACGAGGTGGGTGACGAGGTCGACCATCCCGGCCGTATTGTCCGCGGCAACCGATGAGACCGGCGCGTCGCCGGCGGTCCGGTTTATGGCAACGGTCGGGATGCCGAGTTCGGCCGCCTCGCGGATCAGCGGGTGGTGGACATGCGCGGTGGCGAGGATGAAACCGTCCACGCCACGGCCGCGCAACGAGTGGAAGAGCCGGCGTTCACGCTCCTCGTCCTCATCGGTCGCGGCCAGCAGGGCGGTGTAGCCGGCACCCTCCAGGACGTCGCCGATGCCACGCATCACCGGCGGATAGAGCGGTCGCGCGATATCCGGGATGAGGACCCCGATCATCATCGAACGCTGTGTGCGCAGCGCTCGGGCGGCGAAGTTGACCTCGTAGCCGAGGCGGTCGGCGGCCTCCTGGACGCGCGCCGCGGTGGCCGCATTGACCCGTCCGCGTGTCGCCGGGTTCAGCGCGCGCGACGCGGTGGCCACGTGGACACCTGCCGCCTGCGCGACATCCCGCAACCGAACCTCTGTCATCCCTTCCCTCTCCTCCGCCTGCGTCCTCCAGCCGGCTCCTTCGCGGCGATCCTCTCGACGGGGCTACCGCCCTGCGCAGCCTAACCGACCGCAACCGGTCTCGACGGGTGATCGCTGGCCTGTCGTCGCGTGATCGCTGGCCTGTCGTCGCGTGAACATTCGATGATCGTTTGGATGCAATCCAAAGTATCATGGAGCCAGCGGGATCCGAGCGGACGGCGTCTGGCCGGACGGGATGCGATCTCGCGCCGACCAAGAGCACGAACGGCAGGGGTGTGATGGAACAGCCGG